>NZ_DKJS01000058.1:0-49628 GCF_002455205.1 Lysinibacillus sp. UBA6686
GAAAGATCCAAAATCCCCCACTGAATTTGGCTATACATGGGATGAACTGTTTGAAAATCCAAATCTTGTAGAGGGTTTTTTGGATGAAAAGTATTTTGAGGAAGGCTATCAATATCTAAAAGATATGCTAGATTATTCGCTAGAAAATATCCGTCGTGTGAATGAAAAGCAAAAAGTAGATATGTTTTGGTTCTATTTTGGACTGCTTGATTATTTAGGGCATTTTACAATGCATGACAATAATAAAACATTAGTGAAAAAAGCTATTAAGGATATAGACTACTTTATTCAGGAAATGATTAATATTTTCCAACCTGAAAACATTCTTGTTATTTCAGATCATGGACAATTACCTTACAAAGATTATTTTCCTAATACTAGTGAAAAAATTATTCGAGAAGCGTTTGGTTTATCAGATGATTGCATTTTTCCTAAAAACAAAATTATTTTAAAAGCTCGAAATAAAGGGTTTATGACTTCTTTCCATTCGTTAAAAGGGACGATTCTCTACAATGGAAAGGAGATTAAAAAATCTACTATTCAAGGTACACGCGTTATAGATATTTATCCAACGATTTTAGAGTTATTTAATATCAAGGTCCCTGAAGGAAGAAAAGGTTATATTCCGGATATCTTTAATAAACATGAACTAGTAAATAAAGATAGAAAACTAGGCGATTATTTACCTACATTTAATGAAAAAGTATTAATTGTTCAAACATGTGAAGTAAATGTTATGAATTCATATTTCAGTAAGTATTTTTATCAAAATCGTTTTAAAGATATTTATGTACTTGGACAAGAAAAGTACCGAGATATTTTTTTAGCTGGAGATCATATTAAAGGCTTTATATCCGTAAATGAAAAATATGATAAATCTAAGTTTGTGGATATTGTTGTTCCATATAAAAATAACCGTTCAGATGAATTTGAATTTATTAGCATAAAATAAAGGAGAGCATGTTATGAAATTTGCACTAATTTTAGCTGGCGGAACAGGGCAACGTATGGGTAATGTAGAAATGCCAAAACAATTTTTGCTTTTGAATAATAAGGCGATAATTTTACATACACTCGAGAAGTTTTATCTTTTTAAAGATGAATTAACAAAAATAATTGTTGTAACACATCCTAATTGGCTCGCTTATACACAAGATTTGATTAGGAAAAATTTCGAAAAAGATAGTTCCATATTTGAAGTCATTAAAGGTGGGGAAACTCGTAATGATACGGTTTTATGTGGGATAAACTATATTAGTCAAAATTTCGAAATAACAAAAGATTGTATCGTCTTGACACATGATGCAGTCCGTCCATTTATTAGTTACCAAATTATTCGAGAAAATATAGATAAAGCAATTCAGTATGGTGCAGTTGATACGGTAATTGATAGTATCGATACAATTGTTTATTCAGAGGATGGAAACGAAATTACTTCAATCCCAGAAAGAGCAAAATATTATCAAGGACAAACACCTCAGTCTTTTAAAGTTAAGGAATTAATAGTAGCTTTTAGCCAACTGGCGAAAGTACAAATGGACACTGCAACGGATGTAGCAAAGTTGTATGGTTTGTTGGATAAGTCTGTTTATTTAGTCAAGGGTGAGCAACTAAATTTTAAAATAACGACTCCATTTGATTTAACAGTAGCAAAGGCATTATTAGAAAGGAAAGGATAAGATGATTAATCAAGTAATTCAACTGACTAAACCAAAAACATTTGAAATTGTAACACAGCATGTTGAATTGCTAGAAACAAATGTTATTGTACGTCCCACATATCTTTCTATTTGTCATGCAGATCAAAGGTATTATAAGGGTATGCGATCCGAAAAAGTATTAAATAAAAAGCTTCCAATGGCTTTAATTCATGAGGCTATTGGAGAAGTTCAATATGACCCCCTTAATCAGTTAAAATATGGGGAAAGGGTTGTTCTCATTCCAAATATTTCTGGAAGCTTTTTTGGCTTCCCCCCGTCCCTAAGTGAAAAAAATGAGAAAATTGGCGAAAATTATTGTTTGAATGGGAAATTCAGGTCAAGTGGTTTCGATGGCTTCATGCAAGAAATTGTATCCCAACCAAGAGAGTTAATAATTAGAACACCAGAGTTTATACCGGCGGAAATTCTAGCCATTACAGAATTAGTTTCGGTGTGTGTTCATTCTTTAAAGCGTTTTTCATATTATTCTCATGGAGTGAACGACACTTTTGGTGTTTGGGGTGACGGAAATATTTCCTATATTTTGTCGTTGTTAATTAAGAGAGAATATCCGAAATCAAAAGTAATTGTTTTTGGGAAACATGTAGACAAGCTAGAAATGTTCTCATTTGTTGATGAGACATACCTATTAAATGATAAAACAGATGGTTTAATAATCCATCATTTTTTCGAATGTGTTGGTGGAGAAGCCCAGACTGATGTGTTAAATAGAATGATTGATCTAGTCTATCCAGGTGGAACTATTTCAACTTTAGGTGTTTCTGAAACAGCAGTACCTCTAAATGTTCGATTACTGATGGAGAAAGGAATTGTATTAGTCAATAATAGCCGTAGTGGTGTGAAGGATTTTCAAAAGGCTATTGATTTTATGCAAGAGGTGAATATAGTTTCCTATCTAAGTAGCTTGATTAATAATGTAATTAAGGTGGAAAGTATTAAAAACATTCATCAAGCCTTTGAGATGGATAGTTTAAAGCATTATGGAAAGACGGTGATGGAGTGGAGAGTGTAGAAAAAAAAAATAATGTAAGTGTTATTATTTTGACAAAAGATAAAGTTGAATATTTAAAACAGTGTATTAATACCCTAGAAAAATACCACAACATGGATAATGATGAGATTATCATTATAAGTAATAACAGTGTGGAAGAACACACATTTGTATATTTTAATGAATTAAAAAAGAAACCCAACTATCGAATTATTGAATATAATCTCCCCTTTAATTATGCTCTTTTAAATAATTTTGGAGTTAAGCATGCTACGGGGAAATACTTGTTATTTTTAAATAATGATATGGAGTTTATTTTACCCAACACAATAAATAATCTAATTGATATTTTAAATCAAGAGAATGTTGGTGTTGTGGGAGCAACCCTTTTGTATCCAAACAATACAATCCAACATGCGGGTGTCAATTTACATAGTAAAGGTGCATGGCAACCTTATCGTTATGCTTTATTAGAGGAATTACCACATTTGAGAATAAATCATCAAGTTTCTGCAGTTATTGGTGCATGTCTATTAATTCGACGAAATGATTTTGAGAGATTACAGGGGTTCAATGAGAATCTAAAAGTTGTATTAAATGATATAGATTTATGTTTAAGGATGAATAAAAAAGGATTTAAAACCATTTGTGCAAAAGATACAATTATCCACCATGAAGGCATTTCTAGAGGAAAGGAATCTCCTCCAAGTGATGTAAGTACATTCATTTCCATTTGGGAAGGTTTACTTTATAAAGGAGATCCATATGATATTTCATTAGAGATAAGTCAGAAGCATTTAAAGAGAAATTTTGAGGAGTTTCTTATTGAAAAAGAACGACCAATTTATGTTTTTGGAACAGGTGAAAAAGGAAAAACTGCTCTAAGTTTATTAGAAAAATGGAACATTCAAGGTTATATAGATAATGATAGAAACAAATGGAAGACAAAATTGGATGATTATCACGTATATTCTCCTAGAATTTTAGAAGAGTTATCAGTAAAGCCCTATGTGGTAATTGCATCTTATTATTACAATGAAATCCGTGAGCAAATAGAAGCATTAGGTTATAAAAATCAAAAAGATTTTTATAGATTATTTTAAAATGGTGTAAAGTGAAGTGTCTCATTTTAACAGTGAAAGCGCTAGATTATAAGAGAGCCAAATATATGTTTAAAAATTTTTAAAAAAATTTCCTTAAACAGAAAACTTTTTATGTGAGGTTTAAAATTATGAAATTAATAGCATTTTATTTACCGCAGTTTCATCCTATAAAAGAAAATGACGAATGGTGGGGAAAAGGTTTTACGGAATGGTCAAACGTAACGAAATCAAAACCATTATTCAATGGACATTACCAACCTCATTTACCGTCTGAACTTGGTTTCTACGATTTAAGGTTACCTATAATCATGGAAGAGCAATCTAAATTAGCTAAAACTTATGGAATAGATGCTTTTTGTTACTATCATTATTGGTTTAATGAGAGGCTTCTTTTAGAAAAACCCATAGAGATGATGTTAAAAAATCCAAATGTAGATATGCCATTCTGTTTATGTTGGGCAAATGAGAATTGGACAAGAAGATGGGATGGGAAAGAAAAAGAAATACTTATTGCACAAAATTATAATACATATTCTGCTGAGAAGCATATGGAATGGCTAATGCCTTATTTTAAAGATTCTAGATATATGAAAATAGAGGGAAAACCTATATTTTTAGTTTATCGTGCAATGGATATTAAAAATATGAAATCTATTATAAGAAAATGGAATAATTACTGTATTGAAGAAGGATTGAATGGAATTTATACAGTTGCAGCTAACACTGTTTTTAATGAACTTTCATACGATGAATTAATTGATTTGGGCTTCGATGCTATCTATAATTTTGAACCAAATAGTTTTAAGGGAAGTGAACAAGAAAATGTTGGATTAACAAAAACAGCAGTTTATAACTATAAATCATTTGTGGATATGTCAATAAAAAAAGAGTTTCCTGATGATATTACGATTTTCCCTACAGTTTTTCCGAATTGGGATAATTCTGCTAGAAGAGGTGAAAATGCTAGTATAATTCAAATTGATGATCCAAATGATTATAGTTATTGGCTATACAAATCGATGGAGAAAGTAAAAAATTATACTATAGATAAACAAATTATATTTATAAATGCTTGGAATGAGTGGGCAGAAGGAGCACACTTAGAGCCAGATGTAAGAAATGGAAGGTTATTTTTAGATATAACTTTAGAAACTATTAATAATTTTAAAAGTGGAGAATTTAAAGTTAAGGACTATCAAATTATAAAAAACAAACAAAAGAGTAACAATTATATACTTTTAGATGAATCAACACCAATATTTATTTGGGGTATTGGAAAACGAGGGAAAACTACTTTTGAAAAATTACCGATAAAAACTAACTTTATTGGATTTATTGATTCTAATATAGAGAAACGTAATAGTGAAATAGAAGGTTATAGTGTATTAAATTGGGAAGTCGACAATAATAAAATTATGGGTTATAATCCGATAATTTTGGTTGCTTCTTCATTTGATGATGAAATAATGGAAACTTTACAACATGCAAACTTAGAGAAAGATAGGGATTATACTAATAAGCTTAACGTAAGGTGGTTAACGTTTGAAGGTATAAAGTATTTAAATATTTATGATTTGGAATGAATTTAACTATATTAGTTAAATAGACTGCAAGTTAAAAAGAGTAATTGAGTACATGTGTATCTAAGGGAATAAATCCACATTTAAAAGTTTTATTTCCGCTAATATTTTAAATAATGGCTAGATGGGGTGATTTGTAGTGACGCAGGAGTATATAATTTTTGGAACAGGAAGTGTGGGACGAAAACTTTTAGAATACTTTAATAGATATTTTCCTCATATTAAAATTGCTTATTTTTTAGATAATAATATTAATAAGAATGTTAATGGTTATACTGTAAAGCACCCAAGTAATTTGGTGCTAAATAGAAACCAAAAAATTCTAATTGCTAGTTCATATGCTGAAGAAATTATTGTACAGCTAGAAAAAATGAATTACCAGCAAAATCTACACTTTTATGATGCGAGAAGTTTACCTGGATTATTAGCGAGATATGAAAAATTTTTACTTAATAAAAATAAACTTGATGAAAATAAAATTAAATATAATTTTATTGACATTAATAGACTAAAAACGAAAAAAACAAGTGATCGATTATTTATTCTTGGTACAGGGGGAACTATAAATGACATTACCGATGAACAATGGGGACATATAAAAAAATATGACTCTTGGGGAATGAACTATTGGAGTTTACATAGTTTTGTACCTACTTATTATACCTTTGAATTTTTCTATAAAACAGAAAATCTAGATAATTTAATTAAACTAAATAGATTACTAAATATTGAATATGACTTTATTAAAGAATTAGGGAATATGGAAGATAATAGTATCAGTATTTTAAAATCAGAGAATAAAATAATTCCATTTTTACAGAATCATTACTTAGATTTTTATTCAAAAAAAGATTTCGAACAAAGGTTTGATTTATTGAAAGAACTGAATTTAATAGAGGACGATAATTGTTTTTATTCATTTGTTAGTACAGCTGTCACTATATTCTCTATTGCTATTAGGTTAGGGTATAAAGAGATTATTTTTTGTGGTGTTGAATTAAAAAATAATGGTTATTTTTATGATGATTACGATGATGTTAATGAATATTTTATTCCAAGATCTGATAAAAAACAATTGACTCATGAGACTTTTTGTGATCAATCAGAGAATTTAGGAGCAGATCAAATGATTTTTTTATTATATGAGAAATTTAATGAATCAAAAGAATTGAAACTATATACTGCAACAACTAAATCAGCCTTATATCCAAAATTACCTCTCTATAATTGGGAGTAGAATGAAGCAAAATGAAAAAACAACAAATTAGGTAAGCAAAGGAGGAGCTTTATGAAAGTGCATGCTTTTGTACCTGCAAAAAGTGTAAGTAATAGAGTTCAAAATAAAAATCAATTAAAAATTTTTGGAGAAGCTTTATATGTTAACGCTTTAAAAACTTTATCTAGAAGCACTGAAATTACAAACTTTTATATAGATACAGAATCAGAAAATTTTATCAACCATGCGGTTTCAAAAGTGTCTAAATGTTCCGCAATGAAGAGAGATTTACAATACGCTACGAATGAAACAGATGGAAATCAGTTGTTATTAAATGAAGCTAATTTTTCAAAAGCTGACATTTATGTTCAACTGTTATGTACCAGTCCGTTTATAAGTATTGAAACAATTGATAAAGGAATTAGAATTCTTAAAGAAAATCAGGAATACGACTCTGTAGTTGCTGTTAGACGTGAAAAGCTATATTTATGGGATGAGAGTGGTCCACAATACGATATTAATAATATTCCAAATAGTAATACACTTTCAGATACAATTATTGAAACAATGGGATTATATATAATACGACATGAAACTTTAATAAGTACTAAAAAAAGAATAGGGAATAAACCATATTTATTAGAAGTATCACAATTAGAAGGAATTGATATTAATTACCCAGAGGATTATGAGTTTGCTCAAATTATTGAAAGGGGTTTAAGAGGATGAAACACAATTTTAATCTTTTAAAGCGAATTTTATCTACTGCAATTATTTCAGATGTATTCGATGAATTAGGTATTACTGGGATGCTTTCAGACAAATTTAAATCAAATTTTGAACATGCAAAGTTATGCGGTAGAGCAAAAACTATTCATGTTGTGAAAAGAGAAGATAATGAACCTATAAACAGTATATATAATGGGTTAAAGATCTATTCTACTGTTAAGGAAGATGATGTGATTGTAATAAAAAATGAACTTGGACATTTAGCATATTGGGGAGAACTAAATACAATGTTAGCTTTAAGAGAAAAAGCATCAGGCACAATTGTAGACGGAGTAACTAGAGATAATGCCCAAACAAGAGCTTTAGATTATCCTGTTTTTGCAAAGGGGAGGTATTCAAAAGATATAAAAAATCATGGTGCCATCCATGATTTGAATTGCCCTGTGACCATAGATGATATCTCCATTATTCCAGGTAACTTAATCTTTGGAGATATTGATGGAATAGCTGTTATTCCTAGTGATAGAGAAGATGAAGTGATTAAACGTGCATTAGAAATTGCATTTAATGAAAAATCTCTAATTGGAGATATAGTTAAAGGATTAGAGCCGCATAGTTTAGTTGAAAAGTATGGTTTTTTTTAGGAGGAAGTAAAGGATGATAATGCCAGATTTGTCTAAAAAATATGAACATGAAAATAATTTTTATTTATCTTGTGATAATGCAAGAATAGGGAAGTTAATTGCACATTATGAACTATATAAAATGGTATTAGATATTCCAGGACAAATTGTTGAAGCAGGTGTTTTTAAAGGAGCTTCATTTGCAAGATTTGCCGCTTTTCGCACCTTATTAGAAACAAATTTTTCTAAGAAAATAATTGGATTTGATATGTTTGGAGAATTTCCAGAAACCGATTATGAGTTAGATAAAAATTATAGAGAAAATTTCATTAATACTGCTGGTAGTAAAAGTATTAGTGAGGACCAGTTATTAGAGATATTAGATTATAAGAAATGTAATGATAATATAGAACTTATAGCTGGAAACATTTTAACGACAGTTCCTAAGTATATTGAAGAAAATCCTAATTTAAAAATATCATTATTACATATAGATGTAGATATATATGAGCCAACTGTGGTTTTATTAGAAAATTTATATCCTTTATTATCCAAAGGAGGGGTTTTGATATTGGACGATTATGGATTTTTCCCAGGAGAAACGAAAGCCGTAGATGAATATTTTAAGGGGAAAGATGTTGAAATTAGAAAATTTCCATTTAGCCATACCCCAGCATATATTATAAAAAACAATTTTTAAATTTTAAGTATCATTAAAATTATAAAAACTTAGTCTTGTATTTTTTCAGATAATTGAATTAATGGTTTTCGATATGGGGAAATTTATTTATGTACTGAATGTTATATTTTATTTTTGTTATTAGAGAGTATCGAGATAATTTAAATTTTTTATACAAAAAGTATCTTATAAAACTTATTTTACTTTTTATTGAATTAACAATTTAACATCAAAGTAGCTATGTAAGGTATTAAATGGATATATATGAATTGTCTAAGTATTGTTCAATTTTTTAATACTTATAAGTGTTTAATTTTTGATTGTAGTATTTAAATTGATGAAATTTCAATTGTGTAAAGGTTTATAGATGGAGGTTTTTAGAATGTTATTTAATTTTGAGGGAGAAACGAATAACAAGGAGCCATTTGTGTTATTAGCGGGTCCATGTGTTATTGAAAGTGAAGAACAAGTTTTATATATTGCAAAATTCATGAAAGAACTATCCGAAGAACTAAAAATAAATTATGTATTTAAAGCATCTTTTGATAAGGCAAACCGTTCATCGATAAATTCATTTAGAGGACCAGGTATTCAAAAAGGGCTAGAAATTTTAAAGAAAGTTAAGGAAAATTTTAATATACCGATTGTAACTGATATACATGATGTATATCAAATAGAAGAAGTAGCTAAAGTAGCTGATATAATACAAATTCCAGCTTTTTTATGTAGACAAACAGACTTGTTAGTTGCAGCAGGAAAAACGAATAAAATTATAAATGTAAAAAAGGGACAATTCTTGGCTCCATGGGATTGTAACAACATAGTTGATAAAATTAAAACTACTGGAAATCATAAAATAGTGTTAACAGAAAGAGGCACTTCTTTTGGGTATAATAATTTAGTAGTGGATATGCGTTCGTTACAGATTATGCGATCACAAGGTATTCCGGTGATATTTGATGCTACACATAGTGTCCAAATCCCAGGTGGAAATGGAACTTCGTCATCAGGAAACAGAGAATATGTAGCGAATTTAGCTCGAGCTGCAATAGCATCTGGAGTAGATGGTATATTTATGGAAGTACATCCAGATCCAGAAAATGCTTTGTGTGATGGTCCGAATATGCTTTCTTTAACTGATGTAAAAGAATTACTAATTATATTAAAAAAAATTGACAAAATTGTTAAAGGAAGTAATTTGAAATGAGTCAAGTTTATTCTTCTATTAAAATATCAGAAATTGTTGAAAAGGTATTTGTGAATGAAATTGAGGCCTTGGAAAAAGTAAAAGAACAATTATGTTCTGATAGTTCATTTTCTCAAGTAATTGATTTAATTCAAATGTGTACTGGTAGGATTATTTTTACGGGTATAGGGAAATCTGGGCTAGTCGCACGTAAAATTGTAGCAACTTTTCGTAGTTTAGGTTCTCCGGCAATTTTTCTACACCCGACAGAAGCGTATCATGGTGATTTAGGAATAGTGTGTGAAGATGATTTGATTTTTATTGTATCTTATGGTGGTGAAAGCGATGAACTTAAAAATTTATTGCCATATTTAAATAATAAAAATCGAAATATGGTTAGTATTTCAGGTAATCCTAATTCAACTATAGCTCAATATTGTAAATTTAATTTAAATATAAATGTAGATAAAGAAGCGGACCCTTTAAACTTGGCTCCAACTTCAAGTACAACTGCAACAATGGTTTTAGGAGATGCTCTTGCAATAACTGTAGCTCAATTAAAAGGAGTAAGGAAAGAAGAGTTTGCTGCAAATCACCCTGCAGGTATTTTGGGGAAACGTCTCTTATTAAAAGTTAATGATGTGATGGAATCAGATTTAAACTTGATTAATGTTACTCCAAATACCAAATTAAAAGATGCTTTATTTATAATAACAGCTTCTTATATGGGGGCTATTAATGTAGTAGATGAAAGTGGAAAATTATTAGGGATATTAACAGACGGAGATATTAGAAGGTATCTAATAAAGAAATCATTTTCTTTGGATATTTTCGTGAATGAAATTATGAAAGAAAATTGTAGCACTTTACTTACAAACACATTAGCATATGATGCTCTTAAACTTTTAAAAGACAATAGAGTGAGTGTAATGCCAATTGTCACTTTAGAAAATGAAGTAATAGGGATGATTAGCCTTCAAGCATTACTAAATGCAGGAATATAGGGGTGAATATAATGAATGAAGTTGTTAAAATTTCAGATCAACTGCTATCAATTAAAGCAATTGTCCTTGATGTAGACGGTACACTTACAGATGGGTCTATTACTATTGGTTCAAATGGTGAAGAATATAAAAGCTTTAATGTTAAAGATGGTTTAGCTATTACTTTACTCCATAAGATGAATATTACTCCTATTATCATAACTGGAAGATCTTCTAATATAGTTTCAAAGAGATGTGAGGAATTAAATATTAAACATGTTTATCAAGGGATTAAAGATAAAAGAGAATGTTTAGATAATCTATTACATAATATTGGCTTGGATTATTCCAATATTGCTTATATAGGAGATGATATTAATGATATTCAGGCTGCCTCTACCTGTAGTTTAGTATTTGCTGTGGCTGATGCATGTAAGGAATATAAAGAGATAGCTCACTATATCTCAAGTTATAAAGGGGGAAAAGGGGCTGTAAGAGAATGTGTAGATTGGTTACTAAATATGCGCAAGATAAACTGTATTGATTTGTATTTTTCAAATGCTCACTAAAAATGCAACAAAATTAAAAATGAAGTGTAAAAAATAGTTATATTATATATCATAATTTGAATTTTTTTATAGCTTAGGAGTTCAAAGACTTTTTAGAATTACATTATAATTTCTTTTATAAATATGCAAGCAAATTGAGAGAGGTGATTAAATGTTTTTAGACGGAAAATTTTTAAATCAAGATATTAAGATTAAAGATTTAAAAGGCGATTTTAGTTTTCCTCTGAATGATATATTAAAAATTAGTATAGTTCGTACCTTGCCCTTTGAATATATAGAAAAATTTATGGCCCCTTTCTTTTCTTTATTGGAGAAGGATGGGATTTTCATATATACCGATTATGATACCTCTCTTATGAAAATTCCAGTTCAGGAAAAAACTGATTTTTTCATATTCTGGATAGATTGGCGATTATACATGGATAAGATGGATCCAAAGTCCCTTTTAGAATGGCTAAAAACAAGACTAATTGATATGAATAAACCAATCCTTATTAATAACTGGCCAACATTTTGGGAAATGGATGAGCAGCAGTATGCTGCACATGTTTCAAAACGTTGCTGGATTTATGAATTTAATTATTTGCTTGAAACATTAAAAAGTGAGTTTAATAGTCTTGAAATTATAGATGTAAACTTATTTGCTAGCAAAATAGGAATGAACTCGTATGATAGACGAAATGAAGAAGTTAGCAATTATCCACTTTCAAATCAATTAACTTTACAATTATCACGACATATTGCACTGAATCTTATTCCTGCCATGCTTGAACCAAAATTAAAAGCAATCGTTTTAGATCTTGATAATACACTTTATAGAGGTGTTTTAGGGGAAGATGGGATTGAAAACATCATACTCACTGAAGAGCATAAACAGCTTCAGCAAGTATTAAAAAAAATGAAAGAAAATGGTATATTACTAGCAATAAGCTCTAAAAATAATGAACAGGATGTTATTCATATGTTTGAAACACGAAAAGACTTTCTGTTACAAAAAGATGATTTTACATTTATAGAAGCAAATTGGCATAATAAGGCTGAAAATATACAGATGATGGTAAATAAATTTAATTTTGATTCATCTGCTATGTTGTTCATAGACGATAATCCTGCAGAAATTGCGCATGTTAAAGAACAAGTGCCGTCTATCCACACCCTAATGGCAGATGTTACTGGTAAAGAGACCGTACATCGATTATTAAATTATCCTTATCTTTATTCTCGAAAAAAAGATGATTTTGCAACTCTACGTCAAAAGGATATTTTAGCGAATCAAACACGCGTAGAGCTTGCCAATAAAGCTAAGGATAGCAATAGTTACCTTGCGTCCCTGCACATGAAGGTTTTAGTATTTGAAAATAACAAAGAACATACACAGCGCGTCTATGAAATGGGCCAAAAAACGAATCAATTTAATTTAGCTTTGCAACGTTTTACAGAAGGAGATACTTATCAAAAGGAAAGTGCTAAGAACTACTATATTTTTACAGTTACATTGTCCGATATGCTAAATGACAGTGGGGTCATAGGGAGTTATATAGCTCAATTGAACGATAAAAAGGCAGTTTTTGAAGAGGTCCTGTTTAGTTGTCGAGCATTGGGGAGAAAAGTAGAAGATGCTTCTTTACTGTTAATATTAGAAAGCCTTCAACAGCAGGGCATTACAGAAATTGAATTTGCAACGGTAGAAGGACCACGAAATAAACCAGCGCTTGATTGGTACAATAGTATTTACAGATCATCGAATATTACCGATATAATAAAAGGACTAAAAGAAAAATTATCGGATTATCCTGCGGAGGTTAGTTGGAATAATGAAAGAAACAATTAATGAAATTATCATAGAAATTTTAGAACTTGATGCTGTCAATGAAGAACAGATGGATCGTGAAAAAAATGCAGGATGGGACTCTATTAAGCATTTAGAAATTATTATGGCTATTGAAGAAGAATTTGATATTCGGTTTACGGCATCAGAGGTAACACAAGTAAAAAATGTTACAGATTTATATACAATGATTGAGGCGAAAGTAAATGCTTGATAATAAAATGTTTGCTTTTCATCATGTAGGGTTAGCTTGCAAAAATTTAGAAAAAGAGATGTTAGCACATGAAATGTTGAACTATGTGAAAGAAAGTGGAATATTTGAAGATACTAATCAGCAAATTCGTGGTGTTTTTATGATAAATGGAGCATTTCGAGTAGAATTACTTGAAGCACTTTCTGAAGATTCTCCTATTAACAATTATCTAAAAAAAGGAATTCGCATGTATCATCAATGTTTTACAACACCAAATTTACAAAATGCGATTGATTATTTAGTTCAACAAGGTGCAATGCTCATTGTACAGCCTATTGAAGCTGTAGCATTTGAACATAGGAAAATTGCTTTTTTATATTTAAGATCACAGATGCTAATAGAGCTTATTGAACAATAGAACGGAGTGAATCATTTGGAAATCCGTTTTTTTAAAAAAACAGAAAAAAGTCTTTTAATGCAATCAATACATAGCATTTGGGCTAATAACCATATTTTATCTAGAGATGAAAACCTCTTAAATCATATGTTTTACGAAACACCTGGTCATAAATTAATTACGGATAGAGAACACTTTAGCTTTTTGGGTGCATGGGATGACAATAAAGTAATAGGTTTGCTTGGGGTAATGCCTTTTCCATTTAATTTTAATGGAAGAAAGAGTTTAGGCTGTTGCTTGACTAACTGGATTGTCTCACCGGAAGCACGTGCGACAGGTGCTGGTCTAGCACTAATCGATAAGGTACATTCTTTTAAACCAGATATGATACTTTCGTTAGGAGTTAGTAATGAAGGTTCAAAAGTTTATAAACTCATGAGATGGGATGTACAGCCAGATGTGCCACGATGGATAGGATTAATAAATAAAAACCGTACTGTAAGTGCATTATTAGGTGGCGAATCTCAACCTCTTCGTTACTATGATGTTATTAAACCTCTAAAGTACGAAGGTACATATACTGTCGAACATAATGATAAGCTAAATGAAACTGATTGGGATGCTTTTTATAGTTCTAATTACTCCAAGAAAAGTGTGGGAATTAATCGGAATGCAGAATTTTTTAAATGGCGTTATGAAAATCACCCGTCATTTGATTATAAATTTGTAATTTGTAAATGCGAGAGTAATATTAAAGGGTTAATGGTATATAGAATTGAGAAACTTAAATCAGGAGATAAAATAGGACGTATTGTTGAATGTATAACAAGTGACCAAGATAGCGCGATATCTTTGGCTAATGCATTGACTGATAATCAAGATTTATTGTTTTATGATTTTTATTGTTTTTCAAATTCTACCACATGGGGATTAGAAGCAATCGGATTTAAGAAAGTATATAAATCTGAACAAGATCTATATACTATCCCATCTCGTTTCCAGCCAGTGGATTTAGAAAATACGGATATGTTAGCTGCTGTATTTTTTAGTGACAAGATAAAAAATAAGTGGAATTCTGTAGTTTTAGATAGTCTATATATTACGAAAGCAGACTCAGATCAAGATCGCCCAAATTAGTGAGAGGGATATAAGTTTATGCAAGATATTGTAATTATGTATCATTATGTGCGTGAGAAAGAGAGCTGGACAGGTAGTGTACCAATCAGTCCAGAAGATTTCCGAAAACAAATTGAGTGGGCTAAGGAAAATTATGAAATTATCTCACCTGATGATATGAATAAAATAACGAAAAAACCGAAGTGTATTATTTCTTTTGACGATGCAACAAAAGATCAATATACAGTAGCTTATAAGATTTTAAAAGAATTAGATGTACCAGGTTATTTTACAGTTATGTCTGCACCCTTAGAATGTGGTGTTATACCAATTTTTCATTTAGTGCATACGGTTCTATCACATTTTAATGACGAAGAAGTATGGAATGAACTAAATGCAAAATTTGAAATTCCTGATTTAACAGAGAAAAGTGCTTATTATAGTTATGAGCCAAATATATATCGTCGCTATAATAAATATGTTTTTAATTTTTTACTTGATGAACAGTCTTGTCGGCGTTATCTAGAAGAAAAAGTGGAAAAATTATATGGTTCAATTCAATCTTTTATTACAGCATTTTATATTTCTATAGAAGAATTAGTCGAAATGAAAGAAAACGGCATGACACTGGGTGTACATTGTGTTAAGCATTTGCCCTATAAAGGAGATGCGCAGGAATTTTATAATACAGAGATTGCTCCATGTAAAGTATTTATGCAACAAGAATTAGGAATTACCCCAAAATGGTTTACCCCAGCATTTGGTGGTGGTGAAAATGCAATACAAATGCGTGCTGACTTAGAACCAATTTTAAGAGCAAATGGATTTAATGGTGCCTTTACAACTATTGAGGATTATACAATATTAAGTAATAATAATTTTTGGTTTAATAGATTTGACTGTAATCGTTTAAAGTCTATTCAATAATTGTCAATTCTACTTTTTAAGTTGAAGTAGGTTACATGAAGTTCAATAAATTTTCAATAACAAAATTATGCTGTAAAAGCATATATGAAAAATAATAAATATTTGAAAAAAATCCCTCGATTTAGATATTAGTATCTGAACTCGAGGTTTTTATCTTTTATTATCATTATTATTACTTGGTCTAAAGCAGGACTAATCTTAAAGATAAGAAGATATCAAGTATTTGTTTACCAAAAAACCTGAAACAATAGAAATTCCTTCCGATAATAATGTTAAGCAAATGAAAAGTTTAGGAGGTTGAGCTACATGCGTATTGCATCGCAGGGGCAGGCAATGGAAACGATTACTGCACCAACAAATACGAAGGCAATGAATGTGCAGGAGAATATGACGCCTAATGTTTCAACAATCACGAACTCTCAACCGATAGTAGAAAAAGCTACTGCTGTTGGAGAAGATCAAGAAGTTACAAAGGAGAAACTACAAAAGGCTGTTGATGTTGTAAATGAATTTTTGGAAATAAATCACAGCTCCTCGAAGTTTGTTTATCATGATGGCTTGGAACGCTATTATGTAACAATAGTCAATCGTGATACAGACGAGGTTGTTAAGGAAATTCCACCAAAAAGATTATTGGATGCATTCTATGAAATGCAAAAAATGGTGGGAATGATAGTAGACGAGAAAATATAAACATAATTAGGAGGATTTTAATATGGTTTCAAGAATTGGCGGCTTAGCCTCAGGCATGGATATCGATAGTATTGTAGAAAAGCTAATGAAGGCAGAAAGAATGCCCTTGAATAAAGCTTTTCAAAGAAAGCAAACATTCGAATGGCAACGTGATGCATATCGCAATGTAAACACAACATTGAGAAAACTTGAGGATTTTTTAAAAACAAATATGTTTTTACAAAGCCAAATGATGAAAAAAACAGCTACTTCTTCAAATGAGAAGCTGGTATCTGTGAACGCAACTAATAGTGCCACTGGTTCCCTAAATATTGAAAGTGTCACACAGTTAGCAACTGCAACTCAGTTAATAGGGAAGCAAACACAATATACTGGTAATACAAAATTATCCGAACTTGGTATCTCAGGTACGTCTTTAGATTTAAGTTCTATAGATAAAAATGGAGATTTAGCAGCAAAACCTACTACGATTAGCTTTGATCCAAATAAAGATACGGTGAATGATTTAGTAAAAAAGATTAACGAAAGTAAAGCAGGCGTGACAGCCTTGTTTGAAAATGGGAAACTTTCTTTAACTGCCAACAATACAGGCAGTGTAAAAAGTGGAACAGGTGAAATCGTTTTTGGAAATGGCAAGGGCGTTTTTGATGCTCTAGGCTTTGCGAATGATGCAGAGGTTACTAAAAGAGATGGAAAGAATGCTATTTTACAAGTGAATGGTATTTCTATGGAACGTTCATCTAATAAAGTAACTATATCTGGTTATGAAATTACATTAAAAGAAACGTTTAACGCTTATTCAGGTGCACTAGAGCGCCAAATTGTAGCAAAGGAAGAAAGAGATAATGCAGAATCAGCATTGAATGGAGCAGGTGGATTAAAGGATAGAAGAAATGTTGCTGACTCAACATATAATAATTACTATAATGATACTTTCAAAGATGCCTATGAAGCTCTTTTTGGTACTAATGGATTGACTGTAGATCAACAAACGAAATTTAAAGGACTATCAAATGTAGGTCAAGTGGCGCGTTTAGATGCTTCAGATTTACAAGCGCTTAGAAGTTTAGGTATAACGGATTTCTCAAATGAAGCTAATGTAAAAGCAATTATTAGTAATGACACAAACGGTCTAACAGATGATCAAAGAGCGAAACTACTTGCTAATAGCAAAGATTTAGAGGCATTAAACAGTTCAGATGGGGATGCATTACTAGAAAGAGCAAAACAAGTTGATTTTGAGAATCTCTATAAATCACTTGATAAAAAGTTTTTATCTGAATTATCCACAGATGATATTAATTTTTTAGCTTCTATCAAAGGTAAAAATAATGCAGAAATCGATGCAGCTTTCGCAGGTACGACAGAAGATATTAGAAAGAAATTTGGAGGTATAGATCGAGTTGATTTAGGTCAATTAGCAGATTTAGCTGATGATGGTAACTTAGAAAAATTCAAATCGTTTTATACAATCGACAAACAAAACCAAGATAATCTATCCGCACTTACAGCTGCTAAAAATGCTGTTACAGCTGGTGAAAAACGTTTAGCTGAAGCAGAAAAATCTTTAAAAAATGCGAATGATGCTGTTACGAATACTCCAAACGATACATCGTCATCCGTAGTTGCTGTGAGTTTAAATTCAACTGTGGAAACAAGTGCTATTAAAGATCGCATTAAAGAATTTGTCACAAACTATAATGAGATGCTTGATACACTAAATGGGTTATTGAAAGAGAAAAAGTATCGAGATTTCCCACCGCTAACAAAAGAGCAACGCGAAGATATGTCAGAGAATGAACAAAAGCTCTGGGATGAAAAGGCGAAAAGCGGGCTTTTACGCAGTGATTCACTTATTCGAGAAGGCTTATCCAAAATGCGTACACAATTTATGAGTTCAGTAAATGGTCTTGGTGATAAAACAATCGATGCATTAGCAGAAATCGGGATTACTACCTCAAATAAACTATCAGAAAGCGGCAAGCTTGTTATTGTTGATGAAAAATTAGACGCAGCTTTAGAGAAGGATCCACAGCAAGTTGTTGAATTATTTACAAAATCCGGAACAGTTACAACAACCTATGATGCAGATAAAAAGCGTAATGTGACGGAGGATTCACGAGGGATTACCAAGCGTTTGCGTGATGAAATTGCAAATCTGACTAAGAGTATTGAGAAAAAAGCAGGAAGAGATGGCGATACAGAGCAATCCTATAATATTGGTAAAAACATTGTTGATATGGACAATCGCATTACAAAATTACAAGCAAAATTAAAAGATATTGAAGCTCGATACTGGAAACAATTCACAGCCATGGAGCAGGCCATTAATAAGGCAAACCAGCAATCTGGCATGTTCATGCAAGGTGGAGGCTTCTAATTAAGGTAGGAGAATTTTATGCAGCATACAAACCAACTTTTACAAGTATCAGCAAATTTATTCAAGCATTTAGGTGACATTCCAAAAGGTGAAGAGCGAGACGAATACATTGAGACAATTAACAACCTATTGGACAAACGTGGCACGATTATTCAAGATTTAATTCAGGAAGGCTTTCATTTTGATGAACAAAACCGCGTTCATCGGACGTTGCTTGAATTAGATAATGGGATTATAGAGCGTTTGGCTGCTGTGATGGACGCTGTGAAACAAGATATGGCAAACCTACAAAAAACGAAAAAAAGTGAACAGCAATACTTCAATCCATATTCGAGTGTTCGTGTGATGGATGGGATGTATTATGACAAAAAGAATTAACATTTACCTATTAGCTTTTCTTCGAAAAATGGTTTAAACTAGTAATTAAGTAACCTTTAAAAGGAGTTGTCCTTTATTGGCAGCAAATTTAACAGCGCAAAATGCATACAAACAAAATAGTGTGACCACTGCTTCCCCTGGTGAGCTGACATTAATGCTTTACAATGGATGCTTGAAATTTTTAGGTAAGGCTAAGCTTGCAATTGAAGAAAAGAATATTCAAGAAAAAAATAACAATCTTCAAAGAGCACAGGCCATTATTGCGGAGCTAATGTCTACATTAAATATGGACATTGACATTTCTAAGCAAATGCTTCCTCTTTATGAGTATATGAATCATCGCTTAGTCGAAGCAAATATTCAAAACGATGTGGCGATTATTGAAGAGGTTGAAGGTTTGGTGACGGAATTCCGTGATACGTGGAAGGAAGTTATCCGCATTAATCGACAGCAGCAATTTGGTCAGGGAAACAACGGACAAATTTAGACAAACTTAGAGGCCATCGTATGATGATGGTCTCTTTTCTTTGTGAGGAGACGGGACACGAGGGTTTTAGGTAAAACCGTATCAATAGTCATAAATTAGGGCTTTTAGCGGTAAAATATGTTACTAATTCCCTCTAGATGTAAAACATGCATCGTGTCATAATCAAGCTAACTATATGTTTTGAATAATATTGGGGTGGGAATATGATATTTAAGCGTCAAGAAGGTTTTCGCTTTAAATTCGAAGAACCGGTTACAATGACTTTCGCTATATACGAGGATGGTAGGGTCAATCAAGAGCAAACAGCTATGGCTGAGTTGCTTGATATTAGTCCGCGCGGTTTAAAGATGTTTACTGAGGTGGATTTGGGCGTTAATCCTCCTCCTTTAGATCTCCGCTTTGTGCTTGATACAAGAGAGGTGCGGGCATATGGAGAAATCATTTGGAGTCGACCTTTTGGGACAGGTAAGCAATATGGTGTGTTTTTCAATAATCAGGGGGCAGTTGAGGATTTGATTGTCGAAGAATTAAAATTGCGTCGAAAAAAAGAAGCGGCTGAGGCAAAAATTAAAAATAATTCGTAAATTTTTTGTGAAAAAAAGAATTAATTTAGAGGTATTCCACACACTTGTGTAGAATTAATATAGTATAGCAGTTATAAAGGAGGAGTTTACATGTTAAACTTTAACATTCGTGGTGAAAATATTGAGGTAACTCCAGCTATTCGAGAGTATGTAGAGAACAAAATCGACAAAGTTGAACGTTATTTTAACGAAGATGTTAACGCCAACGCTAACGTAAATTTAAAGGTTTATAATGACAAACAAACTAAAGTGGAAGTTACTATTCCAATGAAAAATTTAACTCTTCGTGCAGAAGAGCGTCATAATGATATGTATGCTGCGGTTGATTTAATCGTTGATAAATTAGAACGACAAATTCGTAAGCATAAAACAAAGGTAAACCGTAAATTCCGTGAGCGCGAGGGTGCAGGCCTTTATTTTGCTACTACACAAGCAGCTGTAGATGCAGTACCAGAGGAAGAAGAATACTCAATTGTTCGTACAAAGCAATTTGATTTAAAACCAATGGATCAAGAAGAAGCTGTACTACAAATGAATATGCTAGGTCATGATTTCTACGTCTTTACAGATGCAGAATCAAATGGCACGAATATTGTCTATAAACGCAAGGACGGTAAATACGGCTTAATCGAAACAACTTAACCTCACAAGATAGAAGCTCTCGCTATAGCGGGAGCTTTTTATTTTAGTCTACAATCCCTATTCGAATATGGATAACAACTTTACTAACTAGGGAGACTGTTTGCATGAAACTGTTACACAATGGTAAAATGAAATTTGAGACTATATAGGAAGTGAAAAAATTCATGGCAAACCTATTAAATAAATTATTTGATTTCAATAAACGTGATTTAAAAAAATTAGAAAAAATCGCTGACCAGGTAGAGAGCTTTGCTTCTCAAATGGAACAGCTTTCAGATGATCAATTACAGGCAAAAACGGAAGAATTTAAAAAACGCTTTGCCGATGGAGAGAAGTTAGAGTCGATTCGTGCGGAGGCTTTTGCGGTTTGTCGCGAAGCGTCGAAGCGTGTATTAGAGATGTACCCATTCCGCGTTCAAATTATGGGTGCTGCTGCACTTGATGAAGGGAATATTGCGGAAATGAAAACTGGTGAAGGGAAAACATTAACAGCTACAATGGCTGTTTATTTGAATGCCCTTACCAGTAAAGGTGTACACGTTGTCACTGTCAATGAATATTTAGCAAGTCGTGATGCTGCCGAAATGGGGGAGCTCTATAACTTCTTAGGCTTAACGGTTGGTTTAAACTTAAACAGCCTATCAAAAGAAGAGAAACGTGCGGCCTATGAAGCGGATATAACATATAGCACTAACAATGAGCTGGGCTTTGATTATTTACGTGATAATATGGTGCTTTATAAAGAGGAACGTGTACAACGTCCCCTTCATTATGCGGTTATCGATGAGGTAGACTCGATTTTAATCGATGAAGCGCGTACACCATTGATTATTTCGGGGCAGGCTGGGAAATCAGCACAGCTTTATAAACAATCTAATGCATTTGTTCGTATGTTAAATGGAGAAACGGATTACACATATGAGGAATCGACAAAAGGTGTAACGTTAACAGATGCTGGTGTTGAAAAAGCAGAGAAGGCATTTGGCATTGACAATTTATTTGATTTAACACATGTTCGTTTAAACCATGCCATTAATCAATCGTTAAAGGCACATGTAAGTATGCATAATGATGTGGATTATGTTGTCCAGGATGGCGAAATTATCATTGTTGATGGCTTTACAGGCCGTTTAATGAAAGGACGTCGCTATTCTGATGGACTACACCAGGCGATTGAGGCGAAGGAAGGCGTAGAGATTCAAAATGAGTCTATGACAATGGCGACAATCACCTTCCAAAACTACTTCCGTATGTACCAAAAGCTTTCAGGGATGACAGGTACAGCGAAAACAGAGGAAGAGGAATTCCGTAATATTTACAATATGAATGTTATAGCTATTCCAACGAATAAACCGATTGCTCGTGATGACCGTCCAGACTTAATTTTTGCTTCCATGGAAGGGAAATATAAAGCGGTGGCGGCAGATATTGCAGAACGCCATCAAGCTGGACAACCTGTTTTAGTTGGTACAGTTGCGATTGAAACATCTGAAATTATTTCGAAATTATTGGATAAACATAAAATTCCTCATAATGTTTTAAATGCGAAAAACCATGAACGTGAAGCAGAAATCATTGCGAATGCTGGTACGAAGGGTGCAGTGACAATTGCCACGAATATGGCTGGTCGTGGTACGGATATTAAACCAGGAGAAGGCGTGTTGGAGCTTGGTGGCTTAGCCGTTATTGGTACAGAGCGTCATGAATCTCGTCGTATTGATAATCAGCTTCGTGGTCGTTCTGGGCGTCAGGGGAATCCAGGGGTTACACAATTTTATCTGTCTTTAGAAGATGAACTGATGCGTCGTTTCGGCTCCGATAATATGAAATCCATGATGATGCGACTTGGGATGGATGATTCACAGCCGTTGCAATCCAAGGTTGTGTCGAAGGCAGTCGAATCTGCTCAAAAACGTGTAGAAGGCAATAACTTTGATGCCCGTAAACGTTTATTACAGTATGATGATGTTTTACGTCAACAGCGTGAGATTATTTATAAAGAGCGTTATGATGTACTCGAAACAGAAAATATGCGTGAGCTTGTTGAGTCTATGATTCAAGAGACAATTGACAATGTAGTTGGTATGTATACCCAAGGTGAGCAAAAGGATTGGAACTTAAAAGCCATTGAGGATTTTGTTGCTGCAAACCTGCTTGATGAAGGTGTTCTAAAGTCAGAAGATTTCCAAGGTAAAACTGCAGAGGATATTAATCAAATGATTTCAGATGCAGTACATGTACGTTATGATGAAAAAGAGGCTGAGCTTACACCAGAGCGTATGCGTGAATTTGAAAAGGTTATTTTATTACGTTCAATTGATACGAAATGGATTGATCATATTGATGCAATGGATCAGTTACGTCAAGGTATCCATCTGCGTGCATATGGTCAAAATGATCCGCTTCGTGAGTATCAGCAAGAGGGCTTTGCTATGTTTGAGGATATGGTAGCTTCAATCCGAGAAGATGTAGCAAAATATGCGATGAAGGCAGAAATCCACAATAATTTAGAGCGTGAAGAAGTTGCTAAAGGTCAAGCTGTTAATCCGAAAGAGGAAGGCGGTTCAGCTCCTAAAAAGCAACCAGTTCGTAAGGCAGAAAATATTGGACGTAATGATTTATGTCCATGCGGAAGCGGTAAGAAATTTAAAAACTGCCATGGTGCAGCTCAATAATCACTTAAAAAAAGATCATTTTAGCCACGTGTTAAAATGATCTTTTTCTATATTTAAAAATAGATAATGAAGGAAAATAAGTAGAAAAAAGTCAGAATTCATAGACAATTGAAATATATGGGTATACAATAGCTGTAAATCAATAGGGATTTAGTTCAACAAAAAAATACTTTTTATCTACTTGTTCTATTTTTTATAAGTAAAATTAACTGTTCGGATTATTAAATGAGTGTATTAAGTTCTAGTGGTATTAACAGAGGAAATTTCCCTTGTCACGATTTGTTTGAACAAGCTTTCTTTGAAGTAAAGGGGGTGGTGTTGTGTGGATACAAAAATCCTCGAGTAAACAGTCTGGAGGACCTCCTCGAGGATGTACATTGGGGTATACCAATATATATTTAGTATATTCCTTTTTACTGCTGAATATAAACATAAATTTCATAAGGGGGAATATCGATGCATAAAGAGAACATTATGAGAAGTGAAACGATGCTGTATATGCCTGTGTATGATGCCTTTGGAAACTTGTGTACACGTGTAATAGAAAGGGATAATCAATTTATATCGAAATTACCACCAACAAAATTGATGGACTTTAATTTACGTTATTTTGGCTCTAGTTTAAGAGGAGCTTTTGATGGCTCCAAGATGATTCTTGGCAAGCTCAATAAGAATCCAATCATTGTTCATGAGCAAAGTAATAATGTCTGGTTTCCAAGTAGGTCATATCGGCGACCAGAATGTATGTGGTTTGCTGTTCATCATATTGAGGATTATCAAGCATTAGATAAAAAGAACACAAAAGTATTTTTTATGGATGGTAATGTTTTTGATGTAGACATTAGTGTGAATGTATTTGAATACCGAATTCAAAGAGCTTTTTTATTAAAATATAAACTGGAGAATCGTACTAAGCACTTACATGTTCCATATGATCCAGTAAAAGCCTTTCAACGCATGACAACCTTCAGTACTTTGTGTGAGAATGAAGTTCAATTTGAATAGGCATCATAGCGTATTCTAAAAAAGTATGTTTTCCGACGTAAAAACGTTATAATAATAAGATACGGGGCTAGAGCAATGGCACTTTTGATTACATTTTCAAAGTAGCCTCATTAATTATGTTCGGAGGATTTAACAATGATTGAATTAGCAGATGTACGTAACGCGTTAGACATTTCAGCCAAAAAACTGGCGGATTTCAGGGGGTCTCTTTGACTTAGAAAACAAAGAGGCACGTATTCAGGAATTAGATGAAATGATGCTTGAGCCAGGATTTTGGGATGACCAACAAGCTGCGCAAGTTGTCATTAATGAAGGAAATGGCTTAAAAGCAATTGTCAATGAATATAAAGATTTAGTAGAAACACATGAAAATTTAGATATGACGCTAGAGCTTTTACGTGAAGAGCCAGATGAAGATTTGCAAGAGGAGCTAGGCAAAGAGCTAGTAGAATTCCAGCAAAAAATAGGTGATTTTGAGCTACAGCTGTTGTTGAGTGGCCCTTATGATCAAAATAATGCGATTTTGGAGCTTCATCCAGGGGCAGGAGGAACAGAGTCTCAGGACTGGGGATCTATGCTTCTTCGCATGTACACACGTTGGGCAGAAAAACGTGGCTTTAAAGTTGAAACAGTGGATTATTTACCAGGTGATGAGGCAGGTATTAAATCAGTAACATTGTCCATTAAAGGGCATAATGCATATGGATATTTACAGGCTGAAAAAGGAGTCCATCGTCTGGTGCGAATCTCTCCATTCGATTCTTCAGGTCGTCGCCATACATCTTTTGTGTCTTGTGATGTTATGCCTGAATTCGATGACAATATTGAAATCGATATTCGTACAGAGGATTTAAAGATTGATACGTATCGTGCAACAGGTGCAGGTGGTCAGCATATTAATACAACAGACTCAGCTGTCCGTATTACTCACATCCCGACTGGTACAATTGTACAATGTCAGGCTGAGCGCTCACAAATTAAAAACCGTGAAAAAGCGATGACAATGTTAAAAGGAAAATTATATCAATTAGAGCTAGATAAACAACAGGCACAGCTAAATGAAATTCGTGGTGAGCAGAAAGAAATCGGCTGGGGCTCACAAATTCGTTCATATGTATTCCATCCATATTCAATGGTGAAGGATCATCGTACAAATGAAGAAACAGGCAATGTAGGAGCAGTGATGGATGGCGACTTAGATCCATTCATTAATGCATACTTACGTTCGAAAATTGGCTAATCAATTCCCTTCAAGGGCACAGAAACTTTGTGCACCTGAAGGGAATTTTTTTATCTTCATTCATCAAATATTTTTGTATTGAAAGCATAGCGGTAGCGGAGGATACAGAAGACTCCTACCTCTATGTGAATGCAGTTTTGGTTTCTTTTCAAGCGGTGTCCAAAGACCTGCTGTAATTAAATCAGAAAGGCGGATGATATGGGGCATCATGACTAATGCTCTTTCGTTCATTCATGTAATGCTTATAGAGCATGGATGCATTGACAAATTGTTTACTGATAGAAGCATATTGAATAGGTAATTCTATTTGTTTATCGTTTTTAAGTGTGATAATACAGCCTAATTTACTCGGTATAATATTCGAAATGGCGTGAAGTCCAATCCAAATATTATGGATGGAGTTCGGAGAATAAGTTGGTAAAAAGATACATGGGAAACCATAATCAAAGGCTACTACGATTGGTAGTTTATGTTGATTGCCAAAAAAGCGTTTAGCGGAATATTTTGCAGCCTCATAGGTTGTCCCAAGCGAGATACAGGATTTTCGTAGAATGTGCATAGGTTTACGAGTAACGATAAGCTCATTATGTTTATCAATAACCCTTGTGAAGATTTTTGCCCCATGCTGGATAGGTTCCAGTAAATAGGTGTTGAAAGAGATTAAATATCCATTGACATAATTTGTTTGCATAAATGGTGTTCCTCCTTTTCTCTTAATAGCTGTAGTGTAGAGGATAAACTCAAATATTGATAATATAGATAAAATGTAAAACCTATTGATAAATGAAGAAAACATGTAGAGAATTTGCTTCAAATGAACAGAGATTAATGACTAATCCAAGTTATTTTCAATTCTTATGCATTGCATTTTAAATTCAATTTTCATATAATTTAGAAAAGGATCGAGGTGAGATCGTTGGATAAATATTATTCGTATACAGATTTTCTAAAAGCCGTGGGTCAGTCAAAGAAAGTTGATGAGGCAGAAAAATTATTGAACGAGATTTATTTGGATTTATTTTTAAATCATATCCAGCGTATGCATCGTGAAGAGCAGCTCATGGTTCTGATAGATAGAGCACTCGATGAAAAAGATGAAAAGGCATTTCATCTATACGCACATGAACTAACAGTTTTACGCCAAGCAGCAAGTGAATAATATGACGAGCCCGCCCTCCTAAAAATTGGAGGGCGGGATTTTTTTGCGTATAGGTTAGTAAAAGAATTAACTCGTTATTGTATGAGGGGAATCTGTTTAGCTGAAAGGGCTTGAAAACTTGATGAAGCGGCTATTATAAGAGTAGAAAGGTATTCCATAATTTACTTGAAGGATTCATAACAATATCGTTATTTTATCGAAAGAGAAAAGAATTTACAAACATTCGTTCGTTAAATGTTCGAAATTTTAGTGCTGCTATGCTAAAATAAATGTACAAATTGGAAGGAAAGGACGGGGGCGTGTGTGCAAGTATTTGATTTACAAGCGCCATATCAGCCTAATGGGGATCAACCACAGGCAATCGCGGAATTAGTGGAGGGTGTACGTGCGGGGAAACGTCATCAAACATTACTTGGTGCAACAGGAACAGGAAAAACGTTTACTATCTCTAACGTTATTCAGCAGATTAAAAAACCGACACTGATTATGGCACACAATAAAACACTGGCAGGTCAATTGTATAGTGAATTTAAAGAATTCTTCCCGAATAATGCTGTAGAATACTTTGTCAGCTATTATGATTATTATCAGCCAGAGGCCTATGTTCCACAAACTGATACTTATATTGAAAAAGATTCAAGTATCAATGATGAAATCGATAAATTACGTCACTCTGCCACATCTGCATTATTTGAGCGTGATGATGTTATTATTATTGCTTCTGTATCCTGTATTTATGGCTTAGGTTCTCCAGAGGAATATCGTGAAATGGTGGTATCGATTCGGACAGGCATGGAAATTGAACGCAATCAGCTACTACGCAAGCTAGTAGATGTTCAATATGAACGCAATGATGTTAGCTTTACTCGCGGAACGTTCCGAGTACGTGGAGATGTGGTGGAAATATTCCCAGCATCCCGAGATGAGCATTGTATTCGCGTGGAGTTTTTCGGTGATGAAATCGACCGTATTCGTGAAGTGGATGCGTTAACAGGGGAGATTTTATCAGATCGAGATCATGTCGCTATTTTCCCAGCATCCCACTTCGTTACACGAGAAGAAAAAATGCGGAAAGCCATTGAAAATATTGAAAAAGAGTTAGAAGAAAGGTTAGCGCTTTTACGTGCCGAGGATAAATTATTAGAGGCTCAGCGTTTAGAGCAACGCACTCGCTATGATTTAGAAATGATGCGTGAAATGGGCTTTTGCTCAGGAATCGAAAATTATTCACGTCACCTAACATTACGTGAGGCAGGAGCGACTCCTTATACCCTGCTCGATTATTTTCCAGATGATTTTTTACTGGTTGTTGACGAAAGTCACGTTACACTGCCACAAGTTCGGGGAATGTACAATGGTGACCAAGCACGTAAAGGTGTGTTAGTCGAGCATGGCTTCCGTTTGCCGTCAGCGCTTGATAATCGCCCATTACGTTTTGAGGAATATGAAAAACGAGTTCATCAAGCTATTTATGTATCGGCAACACCTGGTCCCTATGAGCTTGAACATTCTCCAGAAATGGTGGAACAAATTATACGTCCAACTGGGCTGCTGGATCCGCTAATTGATGTGCGACCAATTGAAGGACAAATTGACGATTTGATTGATGAAATTCAAGACCGCATTTCGCATGATGAACGAGTACTTGTAACAACCTTAACGAAAAAAATGTCAGAGGATTTAACAGCCTATTTGAAGGAAATGGGTTTAAAGGTGGAATATCTGCATTCAGAAATTAAGACGCTCGAGCGTATTGAAATTATTCGTGAGCTTCGTAAAGGGACTTATGATGTGTTAATTGGTATTAACCTTTTAAGAGAGGGGCTAGATATTCCAGAGGTGTCACTAGTAGCAATTTTAGATGCTGACAAGGAAGGATTTTTACGCTCAGAACGCTCATTAATTCAAACGATTGGACGTGCTGCACGAAATGCCAATGGTCATGTTATTATGTACGCTGACAATATAACAGACTCTATGAAAAAGGCGATTGAGGAAACGAAGCGTCGTAGAACATTACAGATGGCGTATAACGAAGAACATGGTATTACACCGAAAACGATTGTAAAGAAAATACCTGATGTGATACGTGCGACACAAGTTGCCGAAGAAGAGGAATCCTATGTAACAAAGGCAACAAAAGGCAAAAAGCTGACAAAGGTGGAGAAGGAGCAATTATTAGCTTCACTAGAAGCAGAAATGAAGGAAGCAGCAAAAGCCCTGGATTTCGAGCGTGCTGCAGAGCTTCGCGATACAATATTTGAATTGAAGGCAGAAGGGTGAATGACTTGTGAAAAATACTGAAATCGTCGTGCAAGGCGCACGAGCACATAATTTAAAAAATATTAATGTCACAATTCCACGAGATCAATTAGTTGTATTAACAGGTTTATCAGGCTCAGGGAAATCATCATTAGCATTTGATACGATTTATGCTGAAGGGCAACGTCGTTATGTAGAGTCACTTTCTGCCTATGCCCGTCAATTTCTTGGTCAAATGGACAAACCTGATGTTGATGCGATAGAGGGATTATCTCCTGCTATTTCAATTGATCAAAAAACAACGAGCCGTAACCCCCGTTCAACAGTTGGAACGGTAACGGAAATTTATGATTATTTGCGTTTACTTTATGCTCGTATTGGCAAGCCGATTTGTCCAAATCATGGCATTGAAATTACTTCCCAAACGATTGAGCAAATGGTCGATCGCTTAATAACGTATCCAGAACGAACAAAGATGCAGCTTCTTGCGCCAATGGTATCTGGACGTAAAGGGACGCATGTAAAGCTATTGGAAGATTTAAAAAAGCAAGGCTTTGTTCGTGTCCGTATTGATGGCGAACTACGGGATTTAGATGATGCCATCGAACTTGATAAAAACAAGAAGCACTCTATTGAAGTTGTAGTTGATCGTGTTGTGATGAAGGAAGGTATTGCTGCACGTCTTAGTGATTCCTTAGAAACAGCGTTACGTTTAGCAGATGGACGGGTTCTTGTGGATGTTATGGAGCATGAGGAGCTATTATTTAGTGAGCATCATGCCTGCCCATTATGTGGATTTTCTATTGGGGAGCTAGAGCCACGCATGTTTTCATTTAATAGTCCTTTTGGTGCCTGTCCAAGCTGTGATGGGCTAGGTTCAACACAAGAGGTCGATTTAGATTTAGTAGTACCAGATTGGGGTCGTACATTATTAGAACATGCTATTGCACCATGGGAACCTACAAGCTCACAGTATTATCCGCAACTGCTAAAGGCAGTATGTGATCACTATGATATTCCGATGGATGTCCCTGTAAAGGATATTCCAAAAGAAAAAATGGATAAAATTTTATATGGTTCTGGTAAAGATAAGATTCATTTTCATTATGAGAATGAGTTTGGTAATGTCCGAGATCAAATGATTGAATTCGAGGGCGTTGTACGGAATGTTGAACGCCGTTTTAAGGAGACAACCTCTGATTATGTCCGTGAGCAAATGGAGAAATATATGGCTCAGCAGGCTTGTCCTTCTTGTAAAGGCTATCGCTTAAAGCCAGAAACATTAGCTGTGAAAATTGCGGATCAGCATATTGGAGAAGTGACACAGTATTCCATTCAGGAGGCAGATACATTTTTCAAAGAGCTGGATTTATCAGAAAAGGATATGAAAATTGCTCGCCTTGTTTTACGTGAAATTGAAGAACGTCTCGGCTTCCTTGTAAACGTAGGATTAGATTATTTAACATTAAGTCGAGCAGCAGGGACACTTTCAGGGGGAGAAGCGCAACGCATTCGTCTTGCAACACAAATCGGCTCTCGATTAACAGGTGTACTCTATATTTTAGATGAACCATCCATCGGCTTGCATCAAAGAGATAATGATCGTCTTATCAGTACATTACAAAATATGCGTGATATTGGTAATACACTGATAGTTGTTGAGCATGATGAAGACACAATGCTAGCAGCGGATTATCTTATTGATGTTGGACCTGGTGCGGGAGTTCATGGAGGTCAAATTGTGGCAGCAGGTACGCCACAGGAGGTCATGGATAATGAGAAATCTTTGACCGGGCAATACTTAAGCGGTAAAAAGTTCATTCCATTACCAATTGAGCGACGTAAGCCAAATGGTCGTAAACTATCCATTAAAGGTGCCAAGGAAAATAATCTACGCAATGTAAAAGTTGATGTACCTCTTGGCCTGTTCGTATCAGTGACAGGGGTTTCTGGCTCTGGGAAATCGACGCTGATAAACGAAATTTTATATAAATCATTGGCCCAAAAGCTAAATCGATCAAAGGTTAAGCCAGGTGAGCATAAAGAAGTGACAGGGATGGAGGAGCTTGAAAAGGTTATTGATATTGACCAATCTCCAATTGGTCGTACACCTCGTTCCAACCCTGCTACTTATACAGGTGTCTTTGATGATATTCGTGATGTTTTTGCTACAACCAATGAGGCAAAGGTACGTGGCTATAAAAAAGGGCGTTTTAGCTTTAATGTTAAAGGTGGCCGCTGTGAGGCATGTCGCGGTGACGGAATTATAAAAATAGAAATGCATTTCCTGCCAGATGTTTACGTACCTTGTGAAGTTTGTCATGGTAAACGTTACAATCGTGAAACATTAGAAGTGAAGTATAAAGATAAGAGCATTGCAGATATTTTAGATATGACGATTGAAAATGCAGTGGTGTTCTTTGAAAATATTCCAAAAATCCAACGTAAGCTACAAACGATTGTCGATGTTGGATTAGGTTATATGAAATTAGGACAGCCTGCTACAACCCTATCTGGTGGTGAGGCACAGCGTGTGAAATTAGCCTCTGAATTACATCGACGTTCTACAGGGAAATCATTCTACATTTTAGATGAACCCACAACAGGCTTACATGCCGATGATATTGCACGCTTGCTTGTTGTTTTGCAGCGCCTAGTAGAAAATGGTGACTCGGTATTAGTGATCGAACATAATTTAGATGTAATTAAAACAGCTGATTACATTATCGATTTAGGACCAGAGGGTGGTGACAAAGGTGGCACACTTGTGGCAACAGGAACACCAGAAGAGGTCGCAGAGGTAAGCGGGTCTTATACTGGCAAATACTTAAAACCAATATTAGAGCGCGATCGTATGCGTATGGAAGCTGCTTTAGCAAAGGCTTCCCAATAAAGTAAAATACAAAAATCGTAACGTTCCTTTCTAAGTGATTGTTGCGATTTTTTTTACAAAGGATGCTCCAAAAAGTTCTTAGAAGCTTTAGCCCCAATTTTTTCATTTCTATGGTGAAACTTTTCACAAAATGAATCGTATAAATAATATAACGAACTGAGGGAGGCTATTTTATTTATGCAAAATGAACGTCAACGAATTTTAGAACTTGTGGAAAAAGGAACAATTTCAGCGCAAGAGGCGATTACATTATTAGAAGCATTGGAGCAACCTAGCAAGTCTACTCAAAATGTTATGAATGATGTGTCAAAAGAGGGGCAGCAATCCTCAACAGAAAAAGAGACACTCTTCAATGAACAAACTAAAGAACAGCAAAAAAAAGATACTGATTTTATGAAACATTTCCAGGATGAGATGCAGGATTTCCGTAAAGATTTAACACAGATTGGCTCAATCTTTATGGATATGATGAATACAGCCGTGAAAAAAGTAAAGGAATTTGATGTATCTTCTCCGTTTGGTGATAAAGTAGAATTTACCCATACGGAAGAAGTGACAGCTGAACATGTGGACAGTGTAATTGCTGAATTACCAAATGGCAATTTTTCTTTAGAATCTACTGAAGGTGATAGCTTCCAAGTCATTTGTAAGGTGAAGGCACCACTTATTAATGATAGTGAAGAAGAAACACGTAACCATTTCCTAGAACAATTTGTAGTAAAAGAAGATGAAGGTTCTTTAAGAATTTTAAGTCAATTAAAGCTTGTTCAAGTAAATGTTAAAGTTCTTGTACCGAAGGAGCAGTTGGAAAAATTATCAGTCCGTTTAATGAACGGTAGTGTATCTTTACAAGATATAGGTTTCGACCATTTAAAAGTGAAAACATTGAATGGTGCTATCAAGGGCTCTAAGTTTAATTTTGAAAAAGCTAAAGTAGACTCTTCAAATGGATCGATTGAATTGACGAATGTTCGTGGTAAAGATTTAGAGGCTGAAACATTAAACGGTCGTGTCTATTTAGATGGGGCATTGGATGAAATAGAAGCAAAATCGGTTAATGGACATGTCGTTGTGACAACTTGCTCTACAAACTCATCAAAAATTAAAGCACAAACAGTTGCTGGTGCAGTTGAATTGTATGTACCACGTACCATTTCTTTAAGCGGAAAAATTGTCACTAATTTTGGAAAAGTAGATGTAGGTATTCAAGATGTATCAAAGATTGAATCACAAGATCAATTCTTATCCAAAGTAGTACGTTTTGATAAAGAAGTAGAAAATGCGAATCGTCTGTTTATTGAAGGCGAATCAAAAACAGGTGCGGTTTTAGTTCGCTATACAACAACTGATGAGCAGCATATTTAAGCTTAAAAAAGCATTCAAGCTATGCACAAACATAGTCTTGAATGCTTTTTTTGTCTCATTTTCTGGTAATCAAAGTCGATTTTCTGTTTTCTTTGATGTCGAGTTTTATAATAATTATGGGATGACAATGGTAATGAAAGAACGAAATAGTAGGAACTGGCACGGAATGAAATGAAACTGTAATAAAAAAACAGAAATAGAGTGCTATAATAGTAAGAGAATACTTCTTACATAGGTAAGAGATTTAGGTGGTTTAAATATGATAGAAATGAAGAATGTGACAAAGAAATATCCAAATGGCGTTGTTGCGACAAATGGGATTTCCGTTAACATAAAGCAAGGAGAATTTGTGTATGTTGTTGGCCCAAGTGGTGCGGGTAAATCAACATTTATTAAATTAATGTATCGTGAAGAAAAAGCAACTTCAGGTGAAATAACGGTGAATGGGATAGATTTAGCAAATTTGAAAAATAAGAAGGTACCCTTTTTACGTCGACAGCTTGGTGTAGTTTTCCAGGACTTCAAACTTTTACCTCGATTAAATGTCTATGAGAACGTTGCGTTTGCTTTAGAGGTAATTGAAGAGGAGCCAGTGGAAATTCGACGTCGAGTGATGGAAGTGTTAGAGCTTGTTGGGCTAAAACATAAGGCGAGAATGTTTCCAAATGAACTATCAGGGGGCGAGCAGCAACGTGTTTCGATTGCACGTTCAATCGTCAATGTTCCAAAGGTTGTGATTGCCGATGAGCCAACTGGGAATCTTGACCCTGAAACATCATGGGAGATTATGAATTTATTTGAGGAAATTAATGCACGTGGCACAACGATTGTAATGGCAACCCATAACCGTGAAATCGTGAATACGATTCGACGTCGTGTGATAGCGATTGAGGGCGGCATGATTGTCCGTGACGAGCACGGAGGTGAATACGGCTATGAAATTTAATACAGTAAAACGTCACTTCCGAGAAAGTTTCAAATCCCTTGGCCGTAATAGCTGGATGACCATTGCCTCAGTAAGTGCCGTAACAGTTACATTAATTTTAGTAGGCGTTTTTGCGCTTATTATGATGAATTTAAATAAGGTTGCTTCTGATTTAGAGAATGATGTTGAAATTAAAGTATTGATTGATGAAACAGCAGATGAGGCTTCAGAAAAAGCGCTAATTGAAAAAATTAAAAAATTGCCGGATATTGCCGAAATGACCTATTCCACGAAGGAAGAAGAGCTAACCAAATTAGTAAAGGATTTTGGGGACGATTTTAAACTATTTGAACAAAGTAATCCATTACGAAATGTTATTTACGTAAAAGCTTCAAATCCTCAGCAAACAGCTACTGTTGCAAAGAAAATTGATAAATTTGAGTATACATATGATGTTATGTATGGAGAGGGTAAGGTAGAAAAGCTTTTCAACTTCTTAAATATTAGCCGTAATGTTGGACTAGTGTTGATTTTAGGATTATTATTTACAGCTATTTTCTTAATTTCAAATACGATTCGTATTACGATTATAGCCCGTCGAGATGAAATAGAAATTATGAAGCTTGTTGGTGCAACGAATTCTTTCGTTCGTATCCCATTTTTATTGGAAGGAATGTGGCTCGGGGTATTAGGCTCTATTATTCCGATTGCGGTTGTCGCAACCCTTTATCACAATGTATATAAAATTATAGCGCCTCGATTAAAAGGTGAGCTAGTGCAAGTACTTGATTTTTCACCTCTTGTGTACCAAGTAAGCGGTCTGCTACTACTAATTGGTGTACTAATCGGTATTTGGGGAAGTTTCATGTCAGTGCGTAAGTTTTTAAAAATTTAGCTAGAGGATTGACAGCACTAACAACATCAATCTACATTACAAAAAAATAGTCGAAGGGGAGTTCAGTCGGTGAAAAGTAAGGCGAAAAACTCAATGAAAACACTTGCAGTAGTATCTGCACTATTTCTTTTTATCCAAACTCCATCAGCGTATGCAACTAGTTTATCGGATTTAAAAGATGAAAAAAAACAAGTGGAAACAAAGAAAAATCAATTAAATTCATCCATTAAAAATAAAACAAATGCAATCACTGCAAATGAAGACAAGCAACAAAAGCTGTTAGATCAAATTCAAACGTTGAACGCTGAAATCGACAAAACCAATAGTAATATCAAAAATGTACTTGCAGAAGTGCGCTCTACTAATGAAGAAATAAAAGCATTAGAGAATTCAATAGCAGAGCTTCTACGTAAAATTGAAGAGCGGGATTTATTGTTGCAGGATCGTGCTCGTGCAATCCAAGCGGGCGGCTCTGTTAGCTATTTAGACGTATTATTAGGATCTAATAGCTTCGTAGATTTTATCGATCGATTCTCTGCTGTGAATGCTTTACTAGATGCGGATCGTCAAATTATCCGTGATCAAAAAGAGGACAAGCAAACTTTGGAAGAACAAAAGAAGGCTTTAGAAAATAAACGTCAAAAGCTTGAAGAAAAACAAGCTGAACTTGAACGTTTAAAGGCATCCTTAGATGGACAGAAAGCAGAGAAAAATAAATTAGTAGATCAATTAGAAAAAGAGCAGGAAAAGCTCAAATCTGAAAAAGTATTACTAGAAAAAGAATATTCCGAAGCCCTTGAAATTAGTGAGGAATTACAACAAAAAATTATTGATGAACAAAATCGATTAGCGGAAATTGCTCGTCAGCAGGAAGCAAAACGCAAGGCAGCAGCTGCAGCAGCAGCAAATGCAGGCAATCATGGGAGTGGTGGTTCATCAACTGTCAATGCACCACAATCAGATGGTACATGGATTACACCTACAAATGGTCGTTTAACCTCACCGTATGGCTGGCGTAATATTGGCGCGGGTCCAGAATTCCACTATGGTGTGGATCTTGCCAATAAGACAGGAACACCGATATGGGCAGCAGCTGATGGTGTTGTATCCTACGCGGCACCACTTAGCACATATGGCAATGTAGTCATTATTACACACTCTATCGATGGCCAAATCTATACGACAGTATATGCACACTTAAATTCCTTCAATGTAAGTGTAGGTGCAGAGGTCTCTCAAGGTCAGCAAATTGCAACAATGGGTAGTACTGGTCGCGTAACAGGACCACATTTACACTTTGAGGTGCATATTGGCGCTTGGCGTGGACAAGCAGTTGGTAGTGTCAATCCATTGAAGTATATTCCGCTGTAAAATAGTGAAGCTATACATTAGCGTAGTCTAATGTATGGCTTTTTTGATATTTAAACAAAGTAGATGAAATGCTTGTATTATACAAATCGGTTCTTTAATGTTACAATTTATAATACCTATAGGGGTATGTAGGAATGATGAAGTATACATTTTTAAATTACTTTCTGAAGAATTTCTTAAAACAGTGTGAAATGGCGTTTCACACAAAGAATATATGCTATGCTGAAAATATCTTTTTGTGGAGGATTTTGGGTGATTAATACGGAATGGTACTCTATTCGGACATTAACATTGCCGGCAACTGCTGTTGCTCTTCTAATGGCATTTGTCATTGTATGGCTAGTTTTACGAATGCAATTCCCTAAAAAATGGTCTGGGGTATATGCCGATGCCATTTTGACCTTTATACTTGTTTGGAAATTTAGTGTCATTGTAACTGATGCTAAAACTATTTTGGCTCAACCTTTTGCATTGCTTTATTTCAATGGTGGTACAGTAGGTGTCTTTTTAGCCGCTATAGCAGTATCACTGCAGCTTCTTTGGAAGAAACAAAAATTACAGTTTGATGCAATAGGAGCAAGTGCCTACAGCTGGGCAATTATTTTAACTCAATCGATTTATCAATGGCTAGTTGTATTACTGAATGATAATCCGACTAATAGCGAAATTATAACTTTAGCTGTACTAAGTGTACTAACAATCCTCATATTATGGAAAATATCTGCTATCGATCATGCATTACTTGTCTATACAAGTGGATTAATTATTGTAGCTAGTTTTCAGCCGCTTGGGTTATGGCAACCAGCTGTAGGGATCAGCGTTATATTACTTATAATGGGTTTACAGTTGCAGCTTTTTGTAAAAAAATTTGAAATGAAAGACGGCTGTTAAACGAGCAAAGATCATTGGAGGGAAATAATGAAGAAGAAAAATATAGGGCTACTAATTGTCATATTGTTAGTAGTTGCGATGGTTGGTACATATGTTAGACAGCAAATTGATAAGGAGCGAGAAATTGAAACGGCTTCATTAGGAAAGGAGATGGAGGAGCGAACTATTGGCTTGAAAAATGGAGACACACCACCAGACTTTACACTTACCAGCCTAGATGGAGAAAAGGTAACATTGAGTAGTCTTCGTGGAAAAAAGGTTGTTTTAAATTTTTGGGCGACTTGGTGTCCGCCATGTAAAGCAGAAATGCCGCATATGCAAAGTTATTACGAACAATATGCCAAAGACGATAATGTAGAAATTGTAGCTGTCAATTTAACCTCGGGTGAACGAGATCTGACGGCAGATGGTAAAATTGATACAGTAATGACCTTTAGAGATAGCTTCGAATTAACCTTTCCTATTGTTCTCGACCCGGAGAATTCAGTTGGGGCTGAGTACAAAATATTGACAATACCTACAACATACTTTATTGATTCTAATGGCTATATTCAACGAGCTATAAGAGGCCCGATGGATGCTGATATGTTAAAAACTTATGTGGATGCATTAGACTAAACACACGAATAAATCTGCTCGTTTCTATATAGAGGCGTAGCAGTTTTTTTTGATTCAGCAGAACTTTAGTGAGCGAAAGGGCAGCGACAGCAACAAATGTTTTTAAGTACAGAAAACTGCCATCTACGGAAAGTCCACAGTAAATATCACAGGTTTTGCAGAGGAGATTCAAAAACTATTAGGCTAGGGCGTAATTGATGAAAACTATTGAATTAGACGCATCTGGCATTTAATAAATTATTTTGAAGCGCAATCTTGTATGTTTGAAAAAAAAAAGTCATACAGTAAAAGAGACGGAGGAGGGAAGAGTTGCGCAAAATAATGGCTGGTGTCGGAGTACTAGCTAGTAGCTTATTGCTAGGTAGTGGAATTTATTTTGACTGGTTTAATTTAGGTGGGGGGAATAAAAAGGAGCCAGTCGTCACAGAGGTTGAATCAATCAATGAAGCTATGAACTTGATTGAGGAGAAATCTGTATATAATACGAAAAAGGAATCATTGGTGGAGGGGGCACTGCGAGGTATGGCAGATGCGATTAAGGACCCTTATAGTACCTACTATTCAAAGGAGGAGGCAGAGCAGCATCGACAAATGTTAGCTGAAGAAAGAGTGGGCATTGGTATTGAGCTAGCTGAAAATAACGGCAAATTTATTGTTGTATCTCCTGTTCGTTCATCCCCAGCGGAGAAGGCAGGCATGCGCTCTCTCGACGAAATTGTACAAGTAGATGGAGTTCGAGTAGATGGGAAAAAGATGAGTGAGTTAATGCAATTAATTCAAGGGAAAAAGGGCACGAAAGTTACCATTGTCGTTTATCGTCCCAGTGAGGATAAGCATATAAAAATGACAATGGAGCGAGCTGCAATATCGAATAAAACGGTATCAAGTGAAGTAATCAAGGTAGAAGATACGTCAATCGGCTATGTGGAAATCTCTATCTTCGGTGAAAAAACGGCAAATGAATGGGTCACTGAAACGAGTAAATTACTAAGAAAAGATATTGAGGGGCTTGTTATTGATGTACGAGATAATCCAGGAGGGTATTTACATAGCGTCGCAGCGCTACTGAGCACGGTATTAGAAAATGGCAAAGTATTTGCGTATATGCAAAATGCTGAAGGTGCTATGGAACCATTAAAAACAGAAGCAAAAAGCTTTGACGAGAAATATTTACAAGCGATGTATAAAATTCCGATTGTAATTTTACAAAATGAAGGCAGTGCATCGGCTAGCGAGGTACTTGGTGGTGCCTTAAAAGGATGGGGGCGTGCATCCATCGTTGGTGTTAAGAGCTTCGGTAAAGGAACTGTACAGGAATCTTGGGCTTTATCAAATGGTGGAGAACTAAAACTATCCACAAATAAATGGCTGACACCTAAACGTGAATGGATTCATGGGCAAGGAATAGAAGCAAATTTAGTGATTGAACAAAACGAATTATTCGCCTTCCAAATGCATCCATTGTCAGGCAAGTTTAAAGTCGGGGATATGAGTGAGGAAATCTCATATACACAGAATGCTTTAAAAAAGCTAGGTTATAAAATTGATCGCCTAGATGGTTATCTGGATGAAAAGACAGAGGAAGCAGTTATGCAGTACCGAGATGAGAAAAAATTAAAGCAGGCAGAAGATAATATTTATCTAGATTCAACATTCTTTAATAGCTTAAATGATACTTTAAAGCAGTATAAAATGGATCGCCAAAATGATTTACAGTTCCAAATGGCGACAAGCTTTTTATTGCACAATATAGAACAGTAGATAATAGAAATTTGATTTGTAAAAAAGACATCCGCTGAATATCATTATGTAATGACAATATCTTTAGTTTGTACTACGCAAGTGAGTAGTCGTTTGATACAATAAATTCATAGTATTAAAGACAGAAATGGCGGGTGTTCGTATGGTTAGTGATATTTTAATTGAAGTTGTAACAGCGATTGGCCGCTTTTTACTCAATCCATTACTTTATATTGCAATTATTTTTGCAATTTTTTTAGGGTATCGTCGCGTAAAGCAGGAACGTAAATTTTTTAATAGACGCATTGTTTGGGGATGGACAGAATTAGTTGGGCAATGGAAGCATGGTTGGCTATACGCCCTTATTATTTCACTATTAAGTGTTGGTGCTGGTTTAACAGTACCTAAAGCTTTTTTATTATGGCTGATAGCTATTTCGATTTTGGCACTAATCCTATTTTTTATAAACGCACTTTCTCCTATTTATACGATGGGACTTGCTGCTTTCGCCATATGGGGAATGTTTCATTACCATTGGACTTTTTCATGGTGGAAAATATCAGTGGAAGGTGTAAATTTATTAGAAGGTTCTATCGTAACCATTACCATTTTAGCAGGCCTATGTGTGATTGCTGAGGGCATATTAATTCGTCGAACAGCCATTAAGGTAACTACGCCTTGTGTGGAAAAAACGAAGCGTGGGATGCAGGCTATTGTATATCGTTCAAGAAATGTTTGGATATTACCAATATTCTTTGTAATGCCTGGAGAAGTTATTCCATCAGCATTGCCCTATTGGCCACAATTCACATTAGGTGATAATCAATTTGCACTTGTCCTATTTCCGATAGTCATAGGATTTTCAAAGCTTGCGAGAAAAGAGTTACCGGCCTTGAAGTTGCCTAAAATAGGGAGATCAGTGCTTATACTAGGACAGCTTATTGTAATCGGTGGGTTAGCAGCATACTTGGAGCCATTTATCGGTTTTATAACCTTAGCAGTAGGTATAGTAATCCGTGTCATTATTTCCATCTATTATGCAATGCAAGATAAAACTGATATTTATGCAGTTTCACAAAGTACAAAAGGGGCCATTATCGCAGCAGTATTACCAGATTCGCCTGCTGAAAAAATGGGTCTACTTGTAGGAGAGTGTATTCGTAAAGTAAATGGACGCCCTATTTTTACTGAAGCTGAATTATATGAAGCTTTACAATTAAACGCAGCACATTGTCGTCTAGAGGTTTTAGATCGTAATAATGAAATACGCCTAACACAGCATGTAATCTATAGCAATGATCATTACCGAATCGGATTATTGCTAGCTGAGCAGAGGGATATCTAATGGATGTTTTCGGGAAAATGGTGTTAGCATTATTTGTACCTGCATTACTAGTATTATTGTTTACTAGGATTACGTTTAATCGTTATGTTGCTTTGATTCTAGCGATTGCCCTTATTGCGGCATCTGTCTATGCAGGGTATACTTCTCCACCTAGTATCTTTGTGATTGATGCATTTTCGTTAACTGTAGGTTTTTGGTTAGCCAGTAAAATGAAGCATAAAAAAGATTTCAATCCTTAGTCCAATAAAGGTCAGTCCAAAGTGATATACCGCTTCGGACTGACCTTTTTACATGAAATATCGTACGGCTGCCATAATAATGACGCCTGCTACAACAGTAATAGATAAGCTTTTTGTAAGAAGTGCAATGATTAAAGTTGGGACAAATGTAAGAAATACTGGCCAATTCAATGTAACAACTTTCCCACTGTCAGTATCCAATAAGTTTTCAATAACAAGAGCACTCAAAATACAAACAGGAATAAAGCTTAGCCATTTTAGGACAATTTCTGGAAGTTTAACATTGCGAACAAAAATAAAAGGAATAACACGCGGTAACCAAGTTACTAGTGCACAGCCAATGATTAGCCATACCATATAAGCAGTTGTTGTCATTTATCTGTCACCACCCCAATTGTCGCTACAATAACTGTTGCAAGAAGAACAGCTACGTGTGAAGGTACAAGATAAGATAGACCGTACATGATAACAATCATATAGCCAATTAGCATAAGGTAATGCATAATTTTATTTTTCCCAATACTGCTAAGCTGAAGGACAAGCAATGCAACAAACATCGCTATTAAGGCAAAATCTAAGCCCCATTTCTCTGGATTTGCCACCCATTGGCCTAAAAATGCGCCAGCAACACAGGAGAGAATCCAGAACAAATAGGCGGTGACATTTAACCCATCCATCCATTTTCCATACAATTTGCCTGTCTGCATTTGCTTTGTTACGGCTACACCAAAAGTTTCATCTGTTAGCAATGTACCAAATCCAACATTTCTGAGCATGGAATAGCGTGTAAAATGTGGAGCTATTGTTAAACTCATTAATAAATGGCGTAAATTTACGACAAAAATGGTTACAATGATAGCAGAAGCAGGGCTATTTGTTAAAAGGAGTGCGCAAAAGATGAATTGGGCCGACCCTGCATAAATCAATATAGTTAAAAGTGCAATTTCGAGTACTGATAAGCCAGATGCGGAACCTACAACACCGAAAGCAAGTCCTATACTAATATAACCGAGTAATGTCGGGATACAATCTTTTATGCCTTGTATAAAGCTGTCATTTGGTGAGTGAGTTGCTTCATTTCGAAGCTCTGTTGTACTTGTCATAAATAGGTCATCCCTTCTGAAAAATTTCCATGTATACTAATGATGGAATAGTTTGATAGTTCTTGATGTTTATTAAAGTATACATATGTCTGATAAAATAAACAATAGAAAATGGTGAATACTAGTGGAACAAATGAGCCGAAATTTAGCATTTCAATTAAAGAAGATTCGACAACAGCGTCATTTAAGCTTAGACGATGTTTCCAAAGCCACAGGTGTAAGTAAGGCACAACTTGCACAGATTGAAAAGGGAGAAGCCAATCCAACTGTATCAACCATTTGGAAAATTGCTGCGGGGATGCGCATTTCCTTTTCCTCTTTATTACAGCCACCAACAGCTCATTTCATGAAATATAGCAGTGATGATGCACCTCATGTAGATGAAGATGAGGGACGCTATCGGGTTTATTCGATTATTCCTTATAATCCGGAGCGTGGCTGGGAGTTTTACAAGATCGAAATGGAGCCAGGTGCATTAAGTAGGAGTGAAGCACATACAGAAGGGGTAGAAGAAACTGTAATTGTTATACAAGGACAAGCTATTATTTCTGCTGGCGATATGCATGAATTAATTAAGGAAGGGGATACATTGGTATTCTCAGGTCATCAGCCCCATGAATATAAAAATACTTCAGAAACGTTAACGATTCTACATTTAATTTTGCAGTATAAATAGAGGTGTCGATTTTGAATGAATGGTTTACTGTAGAAAATATTGAACATGTAGCAGCACAGTATCGGACGCTGGGCCCAGTCATTGGATTGCTATTACCTTTTATAGAAGCATTTTTACCGTTTTTACCTTTAGTTGTCTTCGTTGTGGCCAATGCTAGCGCGTTTGGTTTATGGTTTGGTTTCTTATTATCATGGTTAGGCTCTGTAGCTGGGTCATATGCAGTATTTTTACTTGTACGACATTTTGGCAAGCACCCGAAGCTACAATTTGTAACAGGGAGTAGTAAGGTCAAGAAGCTAATTAAATGGGTTGATATGAATGGAATTAGCCCACTGTTTGTGTTACTTTGTTTTCCTTTTACACCGTCTGTAATTGTCAACATAGTAGCTGGACTCTCCCATATTCATAAAAAATATTATTTAGTGGTGCTATTGGCAGGTAAGTTCGTTATGATCTTAGGAATGAGCGTCCTTGGTTATGATTTAAAATCGTTACTAACAAGCCCTGTAAGACTAATTATTGCAGCAATTGCCATTGTCTTACTTTGGTGGATCGGCAAGCTTATAGAGAAGCGATTAAATGCACGTGTGGAGAGAGATCTAAAGCAGGTGCGAAAAATGACGAAACATCATTAAGTAAGGAAGTTGAATATACACATCTAACCCCTTGTATCATGTAAAATGAGAGAAGGGGTTTTTATTTTATCCCTAGGAAAGGCAGCTAGTGTTCAGAGAAAAAGTGCTCCGCTTCCAGGAGAAGAGTGCTCAGGTTGATAAGGAAACTGCTCTGCTTCAAGTGGGGGCGCTCGGGTTAAAGTGGAAACAGCTCGGGTTGAATAGAAAAGTGCTCCGCTTCAAGTGGGAAGTGCTCGGGTTGAAGTGGAAGCTGCTACGCCCCAATTGGAAACAGCTCGGGTTGTGTAGAAAAGTGCTCCGATCCCAGTGAAAAGCGCTCGGGTTGAAGAGAAAACCGCTCCACTCCAAGTGAGAAGTGCTCAGGTTGAAGAGAAAACCGCTCTGCTTCCAGTGAAAAGCGCTCGGGTTGAAGAGGAAAGTGCTCCGCTTCAAGTGGGAAGTGCTCGGGTTGAAGTGGAAAGTGCTCCGCTTCAAGTGGAAAGTGCTCCGCTTCAAGTGGGAATCGCTCGGGTTGAAGAAGAAGCTGCTCCGCCCCAAGAGAAAACCGCTCTGCTCCCAGAGAAAATCGCTCGGGTTGAAGAGAAAACCGCTCTGCTCCAAGTGAAAAGCGCTCTGCTCCAAGTGAAAAGCGCTCGGTTTGAAGAGAAAACTGCTCTGCTCCCAGAGAAAATCGCTCGGGTTGAAGAGAAAACTGCTCTGCTTCAAGTTGGAAGCGCTCAGGTAGAATAGAAAAGTGACTAGGTTTAATTGACATAAAACATTCAAAATACAGGTTTATCAATAAATAGATATAGGAGGGGAACCTTATATGACATTGCGCATTGTTTCAGGACGATCAGGAACTGGTAAATCAACATTTATTCATCAAGAGATTGTTGAGCAATTAAAATCAGAGCCATTGGGGCATCCGATTTTTGTGATTGTTCCTGACCAAATGTCTTATTCGACGGAGTATGAGCTAACGAATAAGCATGGCTTACAGGGGTTAATCCGTGCACAGGTCATGACATTTAAACGATTAGCATGGCTTGTATTACAGGAAACTGGCGGTATTGCACGAAAAGAAGTTAATGGATATGGCTATCGAATGCTTATTCGTAAACTGTTAGAGGAACAAAAAGATGAGTTTTCATTATTTCGCCAAGCTGCTGGAAAAAGAGGTTTTACAGAGGAAATAGAGACATTATTACGTGAGTTTAGTCGTTATAGTGTCGATAGCTCGGTGCTAGCAGAAGTAACTGCATCCTTAAAAGCCGTGGATGCTCCGCATACATTACAAGCTAAAACTAATGACTTACAGGTAGTTTTACAAGCTTTAGAGGATCGGCTTGGTACGACTTATGTCGATAGTGAGGGCTATTATCCAATCTTAACCGAGCATTTGAAAGATTCTGAGACGATGAAGCAAGCTACTATTTATATAGATGGATTTACAGCTTTTACTGTGCGAGAGTTGGAGCTAGTCAAGGAGCTATTAAAGGTGACGAAACAAGTTACAGTTGTTCTGCCCTTTGATCATATCGATGAAGCTTATGATGAGCAGTCTTTATTTCATGAAGCTGCATTAACCAATAAACGATTACACGATATTGCAAATGAAGAGGGTATTGAAGTTGATGCACCATTACATTTTTACTATACGTATCGTTTTCAATCTAAAGATTTACAGCATGTCGAAGAAGAATTTTCGAAATTGGTACCCCAATCAATAGAAACTTCTGGTGATGTTAAGGTGCTTGAAGCATCCAATCGACGTGCTGAGATACATGCCATTGCCCGGGAAATAACAAAGCTGACAAAGGAGGATGGCTATCGTTATCAAGATATTGTGCTTCTTTATAGACAAGCAGAAGTTTATGATCCACTTATTTCAACAATTTTTCAGCAATATGAAATTCCTATTTTTACAAATTCTAAAAAAACCATGCTTCATCATCCATTAATAGAGCTTAGTCGTTCTGTTTTGGAAGTGGTTACTTCTAATTGGAAGTACGAACCGATTTTCCGTAGTGTCAAAACGGATTTATTTTTCCCATTACACGCTGAGCTAAATGTTTGGCGTGAGCGTGCAGATCGTTTAGAGAATTATTGCTTAGCACAGGGTATTTATGGTGAGCGGTGGTTTGAGGAATCTCGATGGTTTTTCAAAAAATATCGTGGTCTTGAATTCCATTCTAAGGTACAAACAGATGAGGAACGTGCTATGCAGGCGGAAATCGAGGCTATTCGAGATGAAATTCGACAACCACTAAAATTGTTACAAGACAAGCTAGAAGTAGCGACAACAGGTAGAGATGTAGCGACTGCATTATTTCAAATAATTGAGGATTTAAAGGTCTATGATAAGCTGCAGACTTTGAAAGATCGTGAACTGGATCGAGGTGATGCCTTAGCAGCTAGCGAACATGACCAAGCATGGAAAGAATGGATTGCTGTGCTTGATCAGTTTGTGTATATGTTTGGGGAACAACAAATGACTGTCGAGGAAGCAGCAAAGATTCTAGATGAGGGCTTTGATACATTAGAATTTTCTCGCATTCCACCTACCTTAGATGAAGTAATGGTAGCGACGGTTGATTTAGCTCGTTTATCGAATATCAAAGTTGCTTTCGTTTTAGGCATTAATGATGGAATCTACCCAACACGTATGGAGTATGAGGGATTATTATCAGATGTTGAACGTGAATGGTTTAACCAAATTGGGTATGAACTTGCACCGACATCTAAAAATCGTTTACTCCAAGAAAATTTCTTAGTATATCGAGCTTTAACGACACCTTCTGATAAATTGTTCTTGTCCTATCCTACAGCGGATGAAGAAGGGAAGGCGTTATTATTTTCACTTTATATAAAAAAAATAATCGGCAATGGAAATACACCAGGTCTTTTAAGTGGGGTAGCTGTTGAGCGGGTTGTTATGGATCCAATTGAATTACTAGAAGATAATCCACTACCATATTTACGTCATCCACGTACAGCTTTAGCCCATCTTATGATGCAACTACGACAAGCTGAGCATAGCCGTGAGCTTGCGCCAGAATGGCTGGCATTACAAAAATTTTATGAGCAGGATCCATATTGGGCACTGATTTTTGAACGGGTTCTCCAACCTATTACGAATAAAAATGAAGCACAACCACTTGAAACATATATTACACAGGAGTTATACGGTCAAAAACTAACATCCAGTGTTTCTCGAATTGAAAAATATTTCAGATGTCCGTTTTCGCATTTTACAACCTATGGGCTTCGGTTAGAGGAACGTGCAGAATATAGATTAGAAACCTTTGCAATGGGTGATTTATTCCATGAAGCACTGAAATGGATTACAGAGGAGACACATCGACAACAGCTGTCGTGGGTACGTTTAACGAAACAGCAAATTAAACAATTGGCACGCCAAGCAGTGGAGCAAATTGTGCCAGTCTTTTCTCATCAAATCCTACTATCCAGTGCGCGTTATCGTTATATTCAACGTAAGCTTATCCGTATTGTTGAACGAACAATGACGGCATTGACACAGCATGCAAATGTTTCCCACTTTAAGCCAATTGCTATTGAGGCATCATTTGGACCAGGTCAACATGAACAGCTTCCTCCTCTTGAAATCGATTTAGTTGGTGGGAAGAAAATGTTTATGCGTGGCCGTATTGATCGAGTGGATAGCGCGTCTATCGATGATCGCTCATATTTACGCATCGTCGATTATAAATCTTCAGCTCGTGATTTAGATTTAAATGAAGTTTACTATGGACTATCTTTACAGGTCCTTACTTATTTAGATGTAGCGATGGAAAACAGCTCTTATTGGCTACCAGGAGAAACAGAGCCAGCAGGGGTACTGTATGTACATGTTCATAACCCAATGTTAAAGCTTGACAAGGATTTAAGTGATAGTGAAATAGAAGAGGATCGTTTAAAGCAATATAAAATGAAGGGACTGCTATCAGAGAATGCAGAGGCCATTTTATCAATGGACGAGCAGTTGGAAGAATCAAGTGGGCATTCGAAAATCATTCCTGTATATATGAAAAAAGATGGGACACCATCCGAATCTCAGTCACGGATAGTTCCTGTTAACGATATGAAAAATTTGCAGCATTTTGTACGTCGAAAGCATCAAGAGGCTGGCAATGGTATTCTATCTGGAGATACTTCTATCAGTCCATATAAATTAAAATCAAAAACAGCCTGTGATTATTGTCAGTTTTCTGCTGTTTGTCAATTTGATCCTTCTGATGGCAAGCAAAGCTATCGACAATTAATGCAAGCGAAGCCGAATGAAATTGTTGAAAAAATAAGAAAGGAGATGAAGTAACTTGGTACAAGCAATACCTGAAAAACCAATGAATGTTACATGGACTGATGACCAATGGAAGGCTATCTATGCAAGTGGACAGGATACACTTGTGTCTGCAGCAGCAGGTTCTGGGAAAACAGCCGTACTGATTAATCGTATGATTGAAAAGGTCATTGCAATAGAGAATCCGATTAACGTAGATGAGCTGTTAGTTGTGACTTTTACCAATGCCTCTGCAGCAGAGATGCGTCATCGAATGGCTGAGGCTCTTGAAAAGGCAATTGCAGAAAACCCTACTTCCAATCATTTAAGACGCCAGCTTAGCCTAGTTAATAAAGCACAGATTTCAACATTACATTCGTTCTGCCTAGCCATTGTAAAACAGTATGCCTATTTATTAGACATTGATCCAGGCTTTCGTATTGCAAATGAGGCAGAGGTTGCCTTGTTGAGAGATGATATTTTAGCAGATGTACTTGAAGCTGCATATGATTCTGAGGATGAGGAGCAAGTTCAAGCAATCTTTCGTTTAGTCGATAGTTTTACATCGGATCGTGATGATCAAGCTATTGAAACGTTAATTAGCAAGCTCTATGATACATCTCGCGTTCATGCAGTACCGAAAAAATGGTTGAACAGTCTTCCTAAAACATATGAGTTAGCGGAGGATGTGACGATTGATGATTTAGAGTTGTCGAAATATGTGAAATTAACCGTAAAGCATAGTCTTGAAGAAGCATTTGTATTAATTTCTGAAATGCGAGCAATAACGTTACAGCCAACAGGACCAGCACCCTATGCTGAAACGGCAGAAATTGATTTTGCAATGATTCAGGAAGGCATTCGTATTAGCCATAAGGGGACATGGCAGGAGCTCTTTGATTATTTTGCCACTGTCAAATGGTCAACGTTAAAGCGAGTGTCAAAGGATGCTTTAGTGGATGGGGAATTACAGGAGCTTGCAAAGAAAAAGCGAGAGGCTGCTAAAAAAATTGTTAACAAAATAAAAGAAACCTATTTTGTTAGAACACCCGCTCGCCTGCTAGAGGAAATTCGTTTAATGGCCCCAACGATTGGCACATTAGTGGGACTGACAAATGTGTTTAGTGAACAGTTTCGTCTAGCAAAATTAGAACGGGGAATTATTGATTTCTCAGATTTAGAGCATTTTGCCCTCCAAATTTTATCAGAGGAAGTAAATGGAGATTTACAGCCATCACCTGTTGCTATGGATTTAAAAAAGCGCTTTAAAGAAGTACTTGTGGATGAGTATCAAGATAGTGCGA
>NZ_DKJS01000002.1:0-51286 GCF_002455205.1 Lysinibacillus sp. UBA6686
ATGATTTATGAAATTGATTCAAGTAGTGTAAATAATGGAAAATAAAAAAATTGTGGTAAGGATTCTTTTATAACCGGACAAGTTGGTGGTAATAATAGTCACGGTAATTTAAGACCTATAGGATCAATGATGGCATTTGAGTCACCATTCCTTATGACACTGCGAAGAGGAATCCAAATAATATTTATATGTTAAAAATACCTAATGAGGTGAAATAATAGAATTTGTCAGGAAATATATTTATATTTTCCAGTTTTTATCTCTGTTTTTTATTTTTTTGATTCGGGATTATCAAATATGGTAATTGGGATTTGCTTAGTAACTTCTTCTTTTCTTTATGGGCTGTCATTATTTTTGCTTTCTTAGATTGGGTATTGGATAGCAAAAAATATGAAAAGAAATAACAAAATATTGAGTAATAGGAGGTATAAAATGCTTAGTAATTTACGTTTCTATACGCAAATTGTTTCAACAATTTTAGCTATCGTCTTTGTTTTCATGAATTTTTTAGGGTATTGGACAGCAGACAGATTCGTTCAAATCATATTTTTCTTTGGTATGATATTTGCTGTTTTCAGTGTAGGTATTGAAACGGAAAAAAACTAAAAAACAGAAGCTGATTGGAATATGCTAATCGGCTGTTTTACTGCACAGTATCTTCATATTTTACAGTACCCACCTTCTTTGTTTATTTGTTCTTTCCTCAAAAGTTTCAGTTAGTAAAAACATTTTAAGGTAAATTATATCGAATAGTAGCTGATACACCGTTTGCAAAAGAACCACCAGATGTTTTTATTTCTACCGACAGAAGAGTACAACTATTTACTGAGAAATTTGACGTTGTAGTTGCACAACAATTTGGTGAAGTAGATGTACTTGGTCCAGTAATAGTTACAAGAATACCCGTAGCTATTGGAGCAGTAAAACCACAATTGGTACTTAAATATATTTGTGCAGAGGCGATATCTCCAACAGTTAAATTATGATCTCTAATATTAAGAGTTAAACTTGTTATAACTGCATTTTGAGGGACTACAAATGTATTTTTGATGAAAGAAGCTGAGGAACTCCCGATTCCAAGAAAATCATTGTTTGCAACTGATTGATCTGTGCTTAGGAAAACTTCCATTTGTCCTGGACCAGTGGAGCCGGTTACTCCTGCTATTCCTTGCAGACCTGTTGCCCCTGTTGCCCCTGTTGCTCCCGTTATTCCTTGGAGACCTGTTGCTCCTGTTGCTCCTGCTATTCCTTGCAGACCTGTTGGACCTGTTGGACCTGTTGCTCCAATTTTACCCTCTATTATTTGTAAGCCAGGTGAAACTATCTTTTCTACTAGCTCTTGGAGATCTGTCGAACCAGTTACTCCTGTTATTCCTTGATAGTCTATCTCCCCAGTTACACCTGTTTCTCCGTTTAACCCTCTTTGAAAACTAAATCTCATTAGATCACCTCCCCTTTTTTTATAATATTGTTATTAGAAATAATGAAATAGACATAGCACTAGTGATTTGACTGAAAATATAAATTTACCTTTATTGCTAATAAACGATTTGCTTGCTGAACATTTTCTTTCTAACATGCTCCTCATATTGTTCTATAATGTTTTTAAGATTTACTTTATTGTGCTAATATTTACATAAATAAAAGTATTAGGAGGCGACCCTTTATGAATTCGCATGAAAACAAAGTAAAGGAATTTTTAAGCACCAATAATGTAAAAGCCGAACACTTCGTATTTAATCAATCTTGCCACTCCGTAAAAGAAGCCGCTGAAGCAGTTAATGGCTCGGAAGACGATTTTGTAAAAAACATTTGCATGATTGACTCAAATAATGATTTAATAGTGGCCATTGTAAAAGGAAACAATAGAGCTAGTACAACCCGTGTTGCAAAATCATTAAATATAGAAAAGCCTAGACTTGCTAATGGAAATGAAATTATTGAACGCACAGGTTTCCCACCAGGTGGAGTTCCTTCTTTTGGTTTTCAAGCCAATTTTTTAGTTGATCCAAAAGTGACAAATATGGATTACATATATACTGGTGGTGGTTCCGAAAACTCATTAGTTAAAATTAATGTTCAGGATTTATTAAAAATCAATCAAGGTACTATTGCTAAAGTAAGTAAATAGTAACTCTTAACAACCGTAAAAAATGACGGTTGTTTTTGCATTTTAAGCTGCACATTTTCTTTCATTTCCGAACAATGTATGAATCCAACAAAGTTTTCGATTACCTGTTCTTCAAAATGTTCAGTATGGATTGCAAAATAGTCTTCTCCCGTGAAAAACCCTTTTTCAATTACTTCTTTAACTGTACCTTTAGATTTCACCTTCTTCACTCTAAAGTACTGCTGTGTAATCTGATGGCTCAATTTCATCAGTAGTAGATTCATCTCTTTGCTCAACGAAAGTGTCTTATCCTACAAGCTCTGTATAAAAAGTCAACGCATCTTCCCAAGAATTATGAAGTACATGGTTATAATTATTCATAGCGTATATGCTGTGCTATCTCCGTTTAATTGCAATAGAATTAATCACTTCTTGCCTCGCTTTAATAAGTTTTTTCATTTCATTTTTTAAAGTGAAACATATGATACAATAATGGACTTATACAAAAGGAGGGATGGAAAATAAATAACAGTAAAAGTAATTCAAGTCAATCAAATGATTCTCTTGAGATTTATGCTGCCAAGTTGGCCTATGTCGGCTTAGTTATTACTACACTAGGAAATGGAATTCAAACAATAGCTGCTGGTCTAGCGTTAGAAGCGTTAAGAAAATCCAATACCTCAAATTCTCAAAATGATATGGAACAATCCATGAAGAAAGATAATATGCAAAAACAAATCAATTATCTTATTTACGAATTAAAACAAGTAAAAAAAATTATCAACTAAATATCTCTAATATTCGTAACACCTTACCTAACATATAAGAAATAATTACACATGGTCTAAATATCATTAATGACGCTTTAATATTAACTAGATAGAATTAATTTCGTCTTGGCGTAATTGCGACTGGAGGCTTTATCTTCATTCAGTTTGGACACCCACTGAAAAGAAACCAAAACCGCATTCATCCCACCATCTGTAGAGGTGGGAGTCTTCTGTATCTGCCGCAATGCTTTCGATACAAAATACATTTGCTGAATGTAGATAAATATGTAAAAAATACACTCTATAAAATAGACCGTTTGACCTTTTCCAAATAAACTCATCTGTTCTTTCTTAAATTCCATTTAAATCGAATTTCACAAAGCTAAAAATCAGTACAAACGTTCGTAATAGTGTTATAATAAACTTATCTTATATACAAAAGGAGTCTTGCCGTATGAGCCAAAGAGTTGCTTACTATGATGTTGCACCTGATGGTATGAAAATTATGATGGATATGGAAAAATACACAAAGAAGTCTACAATTAATCGAGTAACTAGGGAACTTATCAAAATAAGGGTCTCCCAAATCAATGGATGCGCGTTCTGCTTAGACTTGCATACATCCGATGCTCGTAAGATGGGTGAAACAGAACAGCGTATTTATTGTTTAACTGCTTGGAATGAATGTACTTTTTATACACCTGAAGAGAAAGTTGCTCTAGAATTATCTGAGCATATAACTTTAATTCCTACTAAAAGAGTTCCAGATGAACTATATAAGCGTGTATGTGAATACTATGACGAGAAACAGTATATTGACCTTGTTCTAATCATTAATCAGATCAACAATTGGAATAGAATTTCTATTGCAATGGGGAATACAGTAACTGAAAAATAATAACGCTTAAACGAATATCTCACGGTGTTCGTTTTTTCCCTCCTTCGTTTCAAATTTCTTTCGACTAATCCTCATAGCCTCCACGCTTTTTTATCATCATGTGGTTTCAAACCAAATTTGTTCTTTTTTACAAAGTTGATTTTGATCTACAAAGTAATACTTACCTTCTGTTCTAGCCAAATAAACCGGCTTTTTTACGGCACAATGTCTTTCAAATATTCGCTTATCGCCCTCAGAAATTTTGGGAGTAAAAGCCTTTGTTTTACTTTCTTTTATTTTTTCTAAATTTTTCGTTACCACGTTTAAAATTACCCGTAATTTTAGCTAATACTAACTGTATTGCTGTTATATTATCTTCAACTTCTTTGATCCTTGTGATAAGACGCTCGGCTTCCCTATCCTTTACAATTTTAATTTGTTTCCCTTTGTAATGTATAACAACAGTTCCTTTTTTCGTTATTTCATAATCAAACGGTTCTTTGCTTAATCTGTTTCGTTTATCTATTTTGCTCACTACACCATCCCCTTAATTCTTTTAGTTTCAAATATTCCCCTTATATTGTTCATTAGTTTTCTGTAGCGTGCTACGATGCTACGGCTTTTTTATTAATTTATTTCACAGGCAATTCACTATACATATATAGCTATCATGACATATTAATAGTAATGTAAAGCTAATTTAGCCTTACACCTCCGAATCTTGTTACTGAGGGTCACTTCTATCCCAAGTGACCCTTTTATAGTTTCTTTACTCAAAAGTACCCTATAGGATTGACTTTGGTCTAGAAACACAATGGCTAATTATAAGTATTGAAAAAATAATATTTATATATCTTCACTCTACCTTCCTAATTGTCCAAACATCTGTATTCGATATGAATAAAATATTAAATAGAATAGGAGGTGAATATAAAATGGCATCATTTGAAATTGGAGCGAGAAGTCTTTTCAACTTTCGAAACGAACGCTTTTTCCTATTAGTTGAAGATGAAATTACAATTCCAGATAAAGGTGTGGAGATTGATCCAGTGAATATCTATGAGATTGACCAACAAACTTTCAATTTTATCAGAGATGAAGGAGATACGCCTATAGTTGTACCACGTTTTAACCTTCCTCCTGTACCACCTGGATTTAAATTAGAACGAAAATGTATTTTCACAGTCGATAATTCATACTTTGTCATCTATGATTTAGAAAATGGCACTGATAACAATGTTTTATTAAGAATCAGTGCAGCTTTATTTAACTCATTAAGAAATTCTGGTGTTCGCGAATGTGTTCCTCAAGATTTCATTAATTAATAAAAAATCCAACCTTCAGTAAAATTATTATCATCATATTTACAGTAATGTTCAAAGATACTTGATTAATAAGACTAGTGAAAGTAAAAGAGTAATGCATATTATGAGAATGTAATCTGCAGATTATTAATCTTTATTTTTGAGGAGGTGAAAATTACATGCCATTAACTACTGGTCCAATTGAAAATACAGGAAATCTACCAGCTAATGCCACTAGCGTTCGTATCAAAGTTCTCAATCTCACTGGAGGTTTACTAACAGGAGTAGTAAGGGTTTTCAGACTCAACGGCTCAAGACAATTATTATCAACAACTCCTTTTGCTGCTAATGCTAATGCTTCTACTTTTGTAACTCCAAGTGTAAGTGCAGCTCAGTATGAAGTTGAAATTGTTCCTAATCAAACAGGCGGATTATACAGCGTTTACGGTCGAACAGCTTCAGGTGTAATCATCAATGCCCAACGATTTGTGAACTCAGAATTAACTCCGATTCTTTAATTTTATATACAGATTTTCAAATCGCAGAAGCCTTATACTCAGTTATAAGGCTTTTCGTATTTTAACAATTCCCTTCCTGTACAATATCTTTCAATTAAATAGCGCTTCAGATAACTTATTTCTTTTGCATAGCTATGAATTTCTTGCTGGATTTTATTACAGTCCCCTACCTCCGCTGTTTAAGCCTCCATAGCCATATTTGCCATTGCAAGGGATACCCGTACGAATAAAATAAGCATATTCACAAACGAATGCCCCTAATGAACATTCATGTGAAATCGGCCATTTTGATTTGAGTAACTTGGATACGCATATATTGGCTTATGTGTAATCATCCACAAAATAGACTCTTCCGTTTTTCACTTTCATGTAAGCAGTATTAGGAATTCCGTTCATTGACTCCTTCCTGTAAAAGAAATTGAAATATATAAATTTACACAGCCTTAGACATACCTTCGCTTCTGATGCATTATTAATGGAGTAAATTTTAAAACAATACAAAAGCAATTAGGTCATGCTCATGTTAAAATATCTATAGGTACTTATGGTCACTTAACTGATAAAGATAAAGCCAAGGATTTTTGAAGATATTTAATAAATTAATGTAGCTTGGTTGCTTCTTTGTCGCTCGTTTAATTTAACCTACCTCAAAAACCTCATATATACTAACGTTTCTATTAAAGGTATCAAAATGAAAGCATTCTATTGTAATGCTCATTAGTAGTTGTTTGAGGTTTTTCGAAATTTTTCTAGGTTAATTATTCCTTGCGGCAAGACATTTTATTTAGTTTTTTACTTATTAAAGGTTGTTTAATTCTGTTTAAAATTATTAAGTTGGTCGCTTATTTTTTAAGACCACTTTATTTAGCAATTGTCTTAAACATAATTTGAGATGTGTTTTTTATATTATTTAAGTGATGATTCACTATAGACTTAATTCAGAAAGAATAAATAAAATAACATTCCTAAAAGTGGGACTGTCCGATAAGTTGTTGACTTATTGAACAGCCCCTCTTTCTTTAATTTAAAAGCAATAATTTAAACTATAGTATGTATCTTTAGCAATTGGATGTTAACACAAAAAGACCAGGTACTAATTTAAAATGAGTCCTGGTCAATTATTTGAATGGTCTTTATCAAAAACTAAACTCTTTAAACGATACAATTCGTAACCTTCTGGAATTAGTTTTTTCTAGATATTAAAGTACCTACATCCAAACAAGTAAAGCGTGAAATGAATGAAAGGAGAAAGATGCCCTTATTTCATCACTTAAAAGGAAAAACAAGAAATTGGAAAATGAAATCAAGCAATTAAGAGAACAACTGAAAGTAGCTTAAGCTAATGTTTACAAAAAGTTATAATCAATACAAGAACGTTGTTTTCCTTCTTCAACAATCGGGCCATATTGTTGGTGCGACACGTTCTTAGCTGAGATGTGGTTAACACAATCTCGGTAAAGGCTAGGCAATTTATATTGAAGGATATTATTAAGGAGTCGAATGATGAGGTAACTGAAGTTGACGTCCCCAGGAAGCTCTGCTCTGCGCGAAAGCGAAGCGTCAGCGGCAAAGCACACTGGTAGATCGGAAATAAACCCCTAATCATGGTTAATAACCCTTTTTTTACAATTTGTGGTTTAAATATATGGTTTTTAATGTTAATATATAAATGTAGTAAATAAATATATAATATAGGAGTGGTAAAAATGAAGAGTAAAATACGTTTAATTACAGTAACCACTTTATGTACAACAATGTTATCGGTTCCATTATTTTCACCAGTCTCTGCTCAAGTAAGTAACTCAAAAGAAGTGTTTGAACTAAGTCAAGATCAATTAAATGCACCTATTAATCTTCTAGAAGATAATCCTATACCGGGTGTTATTATTAAAGATATCACTAGAGAAGAGTATGTAAAGAACGTTGCAGAAAATGAAAATATTACTTACGATGAGGCAGATCAGTTAGTTTCGACAAGGACTGCTCAAGGATTGCAGTCTATAAATAATAAAAGAGGTACTCTGGCACAAGACGATGGCATTAGTTGGAGACAAGCTTCATGGACACAAGCATATTCTAAAAACTCTAATTATAAAGCTACTTTAGTGGCATCTTTTGAAATTTTCTCTAGTGGTTCGTTCAGACAAATTAATAGTGCTACTTGTGGTTCTTCTCTTGCTGCTGGAGAATACTCGCCGACATGGCAACAAAGTAATTCTTGGAAAACTACAGTTTATCCTGTTTCTAAAGCCACAGTTGGAGTAACTGGTAATTTTTATACAGTTTATAACAACTCAGCTGGTATTAGTGGTGGACTTCCTGGCTTTAATGTAAGTGTTACAACTAGTACTAGTATTACTTATGTTTCAGATCCTATGACGATCCAACGAGAATATTCGCTTTACTAATTTATGAAAAAAATATTTATCATAGTCCTATTTTGCTTTATATTATCAGGATGCATCCCTAAATTTGATCAGACTGAATCTGGCATTATGGATGATATTACATTTGAATTAATTTCAAAAAACATTAATCCAACCACTAGGATAGAATATATAATTAAACTAACTAATAACAGTGATTACACAATTGTCCAAAATAGTGTGTTATTTGGCTTTATCAATGATCCTGAAGAGCAGGGAGAAACAACTAATCCGTTTAGAGTGCTTGCGGCAGGCAATCAACTAAATATTAAGCCCGGCGAAAGTGTGGAGCTGTCGGTCTCCTTTCCACCTACTTTCTATAAAAAATTTACAGAATCCGAAGTAAGGATAGCGAATATTTATATTGTTGGCTATGTTAATCATTTAAAAGAGGAAAATCGTTTTGAATTTACTACGAGTTTAGCATTACAATAGCTTATGTATATAAAAAACATACTAACATTAGTAGTACAAACCAAGGCATGGTTTGTGCTACTATTTTTTTATAGTAGAAGTGAAGTAAAGCCGACCAGCCTCTGGGACCATTTGTGAGTCCGTATATAAAACTGGCGAACTTCACGCCCTTATATGAATCAGTTTAGTAAGTTGGGGCCAAAGAAATTGTGTATAAGAAAGTGGAATCGATAAGGTATTGTGAAGGCTTCTATAATCTGTAATATGGCGAAGGTTAAAATAAAACATGTGATTGCGTTAGATTTAAGTAAAGGGAAAAGTATCATTGCAATTTATGACGGCTATCGTCAATGGGAATTTGAAGCGACAGGCGTCTATTCAAAACCAGTCGAAACGTTTTTTAAAGATTACGGTATGCATACTGCGGCATGGATTTCCTGTACCAGGTGCACACACAATTCGTTACACATGCAAATATATGAATGAATGAGAGAACAATATGTATCCTAAAAAATAAATTCCCCCACGCTCGCCATCTCGTAATTTTTTCCTGGTGCCGGAAACAACCGTTTCGGCGCCTTACTATCAAGCCATGCCCTACCTCTGAAAAATTGAATAATTTACCAATGACGGTTTGGGGACTTTTTATATTTCTACTACCACTACAATAAGGTTAATTTCCAATAAGCATGAAACTTATTTCTTTACGGGGTCCCGTCAGATTTATGCGGATTTACAACGTTAAGCGAAATAAAGTTCCCAAATGAAAGTTTGGAAACACACTTTAAAGCCACAAAATGAAGTTTAGTTATTCCATTAAAGGGCACGATTACTGAGCAAGAAGTAAAAGTTTGTATACACATTAGAACAAACGTTCATGTTTTATCAAGTGTGATTTGTGGAAATAAAAAAAGACCAGGCTCACAAATTATTGTGATTGCCTGGTCATTAACAATTATTTTTCTGGAATTTCGATAATCTCAAGTAGGTCAAAATTTGTTAAATTGAATAAGTTGAAATATATAAATTTACACGACCTTAGACACACCTTCGCTTCTGATGCAATTGTTAACGGAGTAAATTTTAAAACAATACAAAAGCAATTAAGTCATGCTCATGTTAATATATCTATAGGTACCTATGGTCAGTTAACTGATGAAGATAAAGCCAAGGATTTTTGAAGATATTTAACAAATTAACGTAGATTGGTCGTTCCTTTGTCGCTTGTTTAATTTAACCTACCTCAAAACCTCATATATACCAACGTTTCTATTAAAGGAGGTATCAAAATGAAAGCATTCTATTGTAATGCATGCTCTAGACCATCCCTATTACAGGTCAAAGAGGTCTAAATAAAATACATGATTTGAATGATCTCTTTAGGCCATCATTTTATCAAAAGCCTAATACACAGGAGTGATTTCATATGAATAATCAAACTTTACAGCCGTTTTTAACGGTCGCTAACTACCATTTACTTGAACAACAAATGAATAAATTATTGCAAGCACTAGCTACAACAAAAGATAAAAATGTTATCCTTGCCGTACGTGGCATTGTCGATAGCGAAATTACGACAAAATTATCGCTAACTGAGGTACAAACACGGCTAATAGAAAAGGTCTTTTCTGTGACGGACCGTGCACAGGGCGAAGAGTTTTTAGCACAATTAATGCCCTATGTTATTCCCTTTAAAGCTGTTACAGCAAGCACACTGAAAAACCTATTTAAAAAAGAGAAGAAATTAAAGCTACCAAAGCTTGAAGAGATGGATTTTCAGCACATTAGTTATTTAGCTTGGGATGACCCTGGTACACATCGAAAATACATCGTAATCGAGCAAGGGGGACAACTAAAAGCAATCAAAGGCACATTCTCCAACACAACCATTCGAGGTATCTGTGCCCTTTGCAATCGGCATTCTGATGTAGGGCTATTGACAACCACTGTCAAAGGAAATATCGTCGGGACGTTTACCAATCATAGTAATTATATTTGCGCAGATAGCCAAGCTTGTAATCAGCATGTAACAGATATAGAAAAGACACAGGCATTTTTTGAGCGCATTACTCAATAAATATTGAAACGTAAAAAGACTATCGCCAGTTGGGATAGTCTTTTTGCTTTTAATAACGGACAGTCTGTTTATCCATTTTGATAACGGACGATGCGATGATAACAAAGCCTAGCATCAAAACTAAGATTAAATCAAGTAATCCTGTATGCATCGAAACTGTGAAGAGCGTAATGATAAACGCATAAGCAACTGAGTGGAAACTACGAATCCCCTCTTGCTTTACCTTATTATAAATAAGTGAGATTAAGGCACCGTAAAGGAAGAAACCAATCGCTACTAATAAATAACCACCATCTAAAAACAATTGACCAATAAAGGTCGGCGTAGTCGTGCGGTTTTCACGAGTGATAACTTTTCCCTTCTCTACACTAATCGAATTGACAACCTCTGATACCTTCATACGAGGTGAAATTTGCTCGCCGGGTAATACTGTACTAAAAATTCCTTTATGGATTTGACCGTGTAAATAGCCTTCCTGTTGTGTATATTCAATAATTGTACTTAGCACAATATGACTTGTTACACTTTCTGCATTAATGGCACGTATCCATTTTGGGGTTAAGTTCACCTTTTGTTCAGCCGTTAATAGCTTTTCCCTTGCTTCTTCCTCCAACAACGCTATATCTGGCTGATCTCGATTATTGAATGCTAATGATTGGTCCTCCATTATTACCCGTAAAAAACTAAACATGGAGAATGCAAAACCAACAACGAACAACGTTGTTAAAAACCATGTTAGCTTCACGCGTTTCACTACGTAGTGGAAAATAATAATGCCCGTAAACAACATAATAATCAATGGTGTTCGGTAAGCCATTAATAAAAACAAGAACATAACAGCCGCAAAAATAGCACCATATATACAAGCCTTTTTCCAGTTCATATGCTTTTCTAATATCATTTTGTACGACAATAGCAATAAAACGCCAAACCATAGTAACTGACTAAAGAAGTTCAGCTTTGGATTTAAATTCCGTCGATTAGACTCATCTGAAATCCCAAATCCACCTTCAAAAGTCATTAATATATAAGCACCTAAACCAAGAATAGTAAGAAACACAATAAAATGAATCACATATTTGCTTAAAAATGACAGACCAAATGAAGGAATCGTCCATTGGAGTTTGTCAATAACGTAAACACCTATGTAATAGCAAATCACCGCTAAAATAACGGGTGGCCAAATCGATACAGTTATATTAAATTGTTCAAACTTATGCCAATCAAACATACTTGTGAAAAAATAGAGTACTAAAATAAAGGGTAAAAAGAAATACGGTGAAAATGTATCGATTTTATTTAATTTTCTAAAAAATTGTTTCATGCTTTTCACATCCGAGGATGCATTCCCTCCTAAAATCAAACTAATTAATACTATATATGTAAAACAAAAATAGTAAAGCTACCCTACTATTTTTGTATATTAAAACCATTATTTTAAAATTCACACAGTATAGTCTGAGAAAAAGCCATTCACGGCCTAGCGTGAATGGCTTTTCATATTGTTATGACAACCATTTTGGAGGAGTATTTTTTTCCCTGAGTTCAAACCACTTCGTAATGGTTGCTTTCCTATAAGTAGACTACAACAATATCAAGCATTCATATTATATCATAATTTCTAATTTTAGTATTATTGTATATTCACGTATGCCATTTTGGGGTACTTCTGGGGTACCGAACTATACAACAACATTTAACTATCTTTCACAAGCCCATCCATCTTTATCACGATCATGCTTCGAATCATAAGCTGGATGACCAACACCTACACCGTTTGGATAATCTTTTCGTAATTCTGTACAGTTTTTATAATATGATTTACCACTGTTACTACTACTTGAAGAATTAGAGTTTGATGAACTGCTTGGTTTATTATTTGTCGTTGCTTTCGGATTTTTTGTACTTAAATAAGAATCTACTACATAGCCTTCATAAGATAAAGTCGAAATATATGACCAACCAGCGATTGTAGAATGAACAGATACTGCTTCATTTTTACTAAGTTCTCCTACATTAGCTCCTGATGGACTTGCTATATTTCTCACAACAAGGTTTGATACTACGTATTTAGTTGTTGGCTTTGAAGTACTCATAAAGTTAGTCGCTGCATAACCAATTACATTACCATACTGTACAAATGACCAGCCATCTCCAACAGAGCCAAAGTCTTTTACAACCATTTTATTTTGCAATGTTGCAACTGTTTTTGCTTTTAATGAAGGCATTTCTTTAACAACTAGTCCACTTTTTGAACTTGCTATTTTAATAGTATACTTTGCATCTTCAAGGACAGAATCGGAAATAAACCCATCTATGATTTTCGATTCGCTATTTAGATAAGTAATACGTGAAAAGGCATTTTGTTCTTTGCTGATTAATGTAACAAAAGTTCCTTTTTCTACAGTTCCTAACACCTTAGAATTAGTATCTGATTTTTCATATACAGTTGAAGAAGAATTGACGATTTTAACTTCTTTAAAACTATTTGCATTAGCTATATCAAATTTGAATGAAAATGCTAATAACAGTGTCATCATTAATATTACGATTGTTTTTAATTTCATGTCTTAATCTCCTTGAATAGTGTCTATTTCTCACAAGACCAACCATCCCAGTCACGTTCAATTTACTTGTCATTAGGGATCATTGGTACACCTCTTAATTTGTAACTCATTGTTTCCCTTAGTTTTTTGTTAAAGCAAATGCAATTACTAGAATAAGGGTCAAATATGTTAGTAATATTGTACCTCCTTCAAAATCATTATACATAATTAGCATTTAATTGGTATAAATGTATCAATTTTCTCAAAATAAAAAAGGTATTTTTATAGAGAAAATAATGGAGAAAACTCAAGAAGTACACTAAAAAAACTATTCAATAACAAATAAATAGCCCAGTCTCTATATTAATTGAGAGCCTGGGCATTTGTGTATAGTTGAGGAATGGTGCATCTTAACCCTTTGTGCAGAAGGGAAAAGTTGCACCTGAATTATTATATCAATTTAAGTATTCGGTAAATATCCAACAAATGGTTTAAAAAGAAATATAATCACATAGCATTGGATAATATACATTTTTAACTAATATTATCCAATTAATTAAAAATTTTTAATTACACTAACCTGTTCCCATTACTATTATTTACTAACTTGAAAATACAAAAGATTAACCACCCATCATGGAATGTCTTTTCTCTGTAGTAGTCAAATAGAAAATAATTATCCGCTTTTTATATAATTCATAAAGTGGTAGAATTTAGAACAAAAGGAGGATTATTAATGAAAAAACTATCATTATCATTGGTTACTAGTAGTATTCTTTTATTAATGTTATTAACACCTGTACATACTGAAACTGTACACGCTAAAGAAGTCGAAAACAAGGTGAATTCGAGCACATACATGGTTGGTTTAAAGAAGCAACATACAAATGGCAGAGCTAAAGAAGATAAAACTGAAATTAGTTCAGCTAGTCAGTTAAAAAACTATTTAGAAAAAAATTATTCAGAATTAAAAACTGACATTGTTAAAGTAAATTTTAATTATATTGTGACTGAAAACGATGATTTAAATAGACCATATGATTTTTTTATTGATTTCAATATGTCTCTTACACCTTATAACATGTCTTTCGAAGCTGCGATGACTGAACATTTAAATTCTATTAAGCATAAAGATACAGCCAAAGAGGATGTTACTAAAGCTAAAAAGCAACTTAATGATTATATTGAAACTATGGCTAAAGATGTAATAGGAAAACTACCAAATAAAAAGATATTGGGGCAAGACTATAATAGCTGGTATCGTTATCCAAATTTAAAAATGGATCTGAGAATAGAAACAAAAATGAGTTGGACGAATTATGAACCAATTAGTACTAAACACGTTTGGTTTGACAAGCCCGAAGATTATGCTAAAAATATTGGAGTTAACATGGATCCTGCTTATAATGAATTAGAAAGAAATAAATATCGTCGAGAATATGCTCTATTAAAGTATAATGATTTCAAAATTACTGATTTTGGTTGGAGAAAATATTTAGATGATTTTAAATCATTTGATTACTAATTAGCTAAAGGTACTGGACACTCTCTGTGAACTTTACCCTTCACTGATGATGATTAAGTCGACTTACTACTCAAACGCTATATAGCCTTACCTATGCCTCTACAAATACGCCTTTTTGATATTTCTAGCAAATTTCAATATTATAAATGTCGGAGTTAGATAAAATTTAAATGGCGATAATTAAATGAACAAACAACCCAAGAATTACTGGAAGCTGGTTATACTATCGAGGAAATTAAAGCAGCCTTTGAGGTAGTAATTGAACAAGCTAAACAGCCCAATACAGATCGTGAGACAGATAACTAATAAAGTTGTCTGTTTTTTATTATGTTCATTTGGATTCTGATTACCTAAAATGGAAATATAGAGGGAGGAATTAGCTAATGAATAACTTATTATACATAGGAGCTATGTCAGCATTACTACTTGCTGCTTGTGGTGAGGAAAAAGCGGAAGAAACAGATGCAGCTCAGGAAGAATTAGATAAAGCTAAAGAAAAAGAGGCTGAACAAGCTAAAAAAGATGCTGAGTTAAAGGCGAAAGAAGAGGAAGAACGAAAAGCTAAAGAAGCCGAGGAAAAGGCTCTTGCTGAGCAAAAATCGAAAGAGGAAGAAGTTGAAAAGGAAGAGCCTACTACCGCTGAAAAATCGAAACACATAATTGATACATCTGTTTTTGAATACGCGCAAGCCGTTGATGTGACAAATGCCATTGACTTGAACAATCATGTTACACTGATTATCAGTATGAGCGAAGCTATTAGTCCTGGCTTAGCTACACAGCACGTCGTGAACCAAATGTATGATTTCGTACAACAAGTCGATGTAAAGGGCGCCAAAACTATCGGAATAAACGTTAAACAAGGCGCTAATAAAATTGCACAATTCACTGTTTATACGGAGAAATTCGTGCCAAATGACAATGAGCCGATGTCTGACGCTGTGATTGCGGCATCCGAGATTGAATTTATGACAGATGATGTGAAGATTTTCGGAAAAACAATCGGTTCTTGGTAAACACAAAAAGACCAGCCTCAAAATTAAATGAGTACCTGGGTTTTACTACTTTTTATAATATTATCTATCAAGCACTCATTACGGAGTGGTCATTTTTTCTATATTCACAATTATAAGTATATTAATGTACTATATATATTAAAATAGGAAAAGAGGGAATTTATATTAAAGCTACATTTGCAAACGTGTCTACAGCTGCTTCATATAATATTATGAGCCAAACTATGAATTTTAATAATTTAACTAAAAAACACTTAGATTTACTGTTAAAAGAAATTAATTCACATTCATATGATTATATTACTATTAATAGTGGAAAATTAATTGTTCATGAAGTAACTCATTTTTTTGATCATCATGCTACATTATCTGGACAACATCTACTTTTGAAAGTGTTTAATGCACTCAACGAATATGAACATTTCAATAAAAATGACGAATGTAAAAGGAAATATTTTCCATATATTATGGATTTTTTAACTTCATTTGCAAAATGGAAACAATCACAACATAGTTCTGTTTATAATACAAAGGCTTATACCAAACATTACCAAGATTGGAAATTCGCATTTGAAACAGTCCATGCAAGAGAGGTATTTGATCATTCTGCTACTGAAAAAATATTAATTGTAACTTTTGAAAATCTCGGAACTGCCTTTGCTAAAGTGCCATTTACAGTTGAGTCTTTATGGGAAACTAGCGCTATGTGGTCTGAAATAGAATATCACTATGATAGGGTTAGATTATTGGATGAAGAACAAGGAATTGTTGAAATATCTAATATTGATGCCCATTATAAAGCATATTTATATAATCCTGATTTATTCGTTTATTCAATAGCTGCTCATTTAACATCATCTTTTTGTAACCTAGGGGATATTTTCCATGCATTTAAATTAAGTAAAGCTATTTCAAGTATTAGTTTAAATTTACCATTAAAGTATTACAAAAAAATAAAGAAAACAAAAGGGACTTTATTTAAAGGGATTGTAAACGATTTACTAAACAGTAATAAAAATCTTACACCGACCACCGTTTTTCTTGCGTTATTAGAGAATTTAGTTGAATCAAATATTGATATTTTGAAACTAGTTGACAAAGAAATTTTAGATGTAAATGCCATATTAACAGCCAGTGATCTTCCAAATAGAAAGTCAATTGAAGGTGAAATTCTTAAAGAAATGAATAACCTTTCTTTGGATATTTTTGGTTCTGATTCCTATCTATATAAACGTCTTAAAAAGCAAGGTGTCAATCTATTTAAATTTACAGGAATAGATGGAACACTCAAATTGAAGTCATTTGTTTTAATTACAATGGCTAAAAAACTTAACAGATGTGTATTTCAAGGTTGGGATGAAGATGCCTTGTTTGAAGAAGAAACTCTTGCGTACGCTCGACAGGTTTATTGTGAAAAAATTTTTGACATGATGATTACTTAATTTTTTAGGAATTTTACTCATACAACTTGGTCATACCCATAAAATTTAGCAACAGTTCTCCTCAACGCAACTCAATCGTACCTACCTAAGAGACATCTCAAGGCTATCAATATATGAAATATAAAATATTTAATCCTTTATAACGAAAAAATACCAGGTACTCATTTTTAAGTGAGTCCTGGTCATTAATACTATCTACAATAATTTAATTTAAAAACTATATCCCATATTAATTATAAAAAAAGAATCTACATCAATTAAGAGATAGCCCATTAATTACTTTTTTATTTTGAACGTTTTCTTAGGTTTTTCAATTTCAATAATATCTATAGGTTCAAATGATTTAAGATACCCACCTCCACTAAAATAATTTCTTTTCACTACAAGTATATATTCTGTATTGACTTTAGGTTTACCAGTAAACTTACTTTCCCATAAACTTACTGGAACAGGTCTTTCATTAGTTCTTTTTTCTCCATTGTGATTTATAGTATCATCAATAAAAACGTAACAATCAACATTACCATCTACTTTATTCACTTTGTCTATATCATTACTTTTGATATAAATTTTAGTAAATATTGTATTTTTTTCGTAATTTTCGACTAAATATTCTTCAATGTACTTGTTATAAGTAGTATCAACCTTTGTGTCAATTAATTCAGCATCTGCAACTTTATTTCCTACAAATAATACACCTAATGAAATGATTCCTGTCATCAATATCTTTTTCATACTACATATTCTCCTTTAAAATCAGTATATCTATAGTGTATACTGTCCTGAAAATAAAGCTAACATTTTTGTAAAAAATTAATTCAGCATTCCAATAATTATAGATTACTTATTTCTACGCTGCTGTATCGTAATGTACAACCCTATTAAACGATCAGTGGTCATTGCACCATTCTGTAAATCCTTCAAATGAGATTCCTGAATAATTCCATCTTTAACCGCCTGTGCAATAAAGTTTTCCGTTTCAGTTTTCATAGCTGGTGAACCAGGGTTCCATGTTTGAGCCATTTTGATTTCCTCCTTTTTATCCTCTACGATTAGTTGTACTTGTCCTTTGCTATTAGTAGGCACGTTCAATTTGCCCTCTAGCTTATAACCTGCAGGCATTTTCCAGTTTGCTTTAACCTCTAAATGCGGCCGATCGATACTACCTACCCAATCGCCACCCCATGTAATGCCAAGCTTACGTGCTATGGCACCTACTCGAGTAAGTGTCGTTACATCATATAAAGACTGTGGAGGACCTACAGCAATATCCCAAGCTAGGCGTGATTTGTGATTGCTATCTAATGTCCAAGTAACAATTTGCCCAGGTCTAGTACGACCCTGAGCGTATAAGTAATTTTGTCGTTCTTGGCTACGGTACGTTTCAGTGATGAAGATATTTTTAATTCCAGCTTTAAAACACTCCTGAAATAACAATCGGCAGGCAGTTTGTGCAGCTGGTAATAACTCAGCAAGATCTCGACATGTTGTTGTTACGCTTAAGCTCATTTTGCCTTTTCCTCCTTTGTATCAAAGATTTCTAAAGCCTTTTTAACTGGTGCAGGCATGTCCACGCCTAACTTTGCTGAATTTTCTCCTAAGCTCACAAGTTCATTTAAAATAAACATCAATACCACTGCATCTGGAATAATCTGACCAATCGAAAATCCTTGGTCTAATGAAACTAAATAAATAAGGTTTGCTACTACAATCCAAACCCACATCATGCCTTTTTTGATGATGCCTTGATAACCTCATTTACTGTTGATCGTTCCCCAGTTTGCGGCCATATCTGAGAAGTCGGTTGCATTTAAAATTAGTAGAACCGTCATTAATAAGCTCCAACCTCCAACGAGCCAAGAAACGACTCCTCCTACTGCACTAATTGAATATTTAAATGTTTGTTCAATTTATCCACGTCCTTTGCCCTTTTTAGTGAAAATAAAAAGCCATGAGAAGCATCGAGGTTCGGTAACATGTACCGTTGCCCACCTCGATTGCTCTCATAGCTTTAAAAATTACATAAAAAATAACACTAAGCCTCTGCTTGCGTTTCTGCGTCATCTACTGGTAATACACTAATGATGATATGTTTATTAATAATCGCCCCGCCAATATTAACGAAGTTGATTTTTTGATCGTTTAATGTTGTCGTGAATACACCTGCATCAAACTCCGCATTTTTTAAGTTAATCACCTGTCCATTGTTTAATTGTACTTGATAATTCATAGTTATCATTCTCCTTATTTTTTCAATTCTAAATATCCAATTTCACCACTGTATGAACGTACATACAATCGTCCTCCTGCTCCTGCTTGGGAACCATTCCACACCAGATTCATTCCAAGGACAGAAGAAGTGACAGCAGTATTGTTTTCTATCCATAGAGGACCTTGTGGGATTTTAACACCACTCATAGCAGATAAGGTAATCATATCGCCTTGAGCTTTTATTTGCATTGCCCCGTACTCTCCACCAAAATTAATATTATAATTACCTGTCCAGACTTCACCTATATTGAGCGTTTGTTCAACGGTTATGTTTTTACTAACATTAATATTTGTAGCTCCGCTTATGTCACCGCTGACTATCACAGCACCATTAAGGTTTATCTTATCAGCCTTAATTGTCGCAACACCTGGGCTCAAATTAATATCAGTAATAGAACCGCCTTTGTCTACTTTTAAGTTGATGCTATTTTGCATTACATTTATAGAAGATTTAGTGTCTCTATCTAAATTAGAAACAGCTATTTCAATTCTTCCGGCTCTCACATCAATTGCAGATACTTCATTGGTAATACGATTGTTGAAGCTTAAATTGATGTTATCAGCTTTTAAGTTGATAGCCGCCATTTCATTTGTGATACGATTATTTACAGAAAAATTAATATTGATATGTTCTACCTCTAACGTTATACGATCATCTGTTTTCTTGATTTCACTTCTAAATTCACCTTGCAACTTATCTTTAGTTTCTTCGATTTCTTCTTTTAATTCTTCTTTTGTATCGTCAATATACTCATTAGTGTCGCCTATTTTTTCTTCTTGGTCAGCAAGTGTATCTTCTATTGATTTTGGAAGTGAATTTCCGAAAACAACACTAGATGTTATTAAATTACCGTTATACAAAACTTTCGTTTGCTTTAATATCCGAGTTGACATTTCAACACCTAGCGGCTCATAGATAAGCCAAACTCGTTCACCGTTTTCTCTTGCAACAAGCTCTGGGATTGTTGTTTCAATCGCTAGCTGTGGCTCATCCTGTAGCTTGCTTTTGATGTAATTTAGCAAAGCTGTAGCATCAGTAAAACGCTCACCTTTAACAGGCTCTTCTTCCCTCCGACCGAAAATATCGATGTTAGGTGACGTATATTCAACAGTTAAATCATTCTTACCAAAACCTTTAATATAAGTAGCAAGGTTGGTCGTATCTTCTTGTAACACAATTGACGATATATTGTGTTTATAGCGATACTGGTAGTCATTGTCGCCACCAATTTCTTTTGCAAAATATTGTTGCTTGTTCGGCAAAATTTGAAATTCACACTCATGGTACTTGCATATTTTTTGCACTAATTTAATGACGTTATCATTACCGAATGATCGTATATAATTAGTGACATTTGCGATATTTGCATCTGCTGTAAATGTCCATCCTGTGCCTTGCAAAGCAAAATTAATGTGATTATTTAAAGTGTGACTACCCTCAAATTTGCCATGCCTATACGTTTTCAAATGGTCATAAAAAATACTTAATGCCGTTACTGATTTACTATAAACATTGTCAGCAAAAACCTTCACACGAAAATCGTTACCATCCACAGTGATGATTGATTCAGACTTTAGTAGTTCGTAACCAGGATTATTTTCGCTCGGAAAACAAGAAAACGATACTGTAAAAGTACCGTCTACTATTTGTTCTATTTTAAAGTCTGTACCAATTTTTATTAAAGGCTCTACCTGTGATCCGTCTGTAATAGTAAGCAAGCAACCACCTTCTTTCTAATAAAAATACGCCACTCTTTTAGTGACGTTACTGAACAATATGGAACATTTATTTATTAATCAGCTATACAAAAGGTACTTAATTATTAGAGTTTTTTTCTCCCCACTCACATAGTTGTTCCAAAACAGGTAATAGAGATTCTGCTTTATGTGTGAGACTGTACTCAACTTTAGGAGGAATTTGAGGATACTCTTTCCGATTAATCATTCCATCTGCTTCCAATTCTTTAAGTTGTGAACTTAATGTTTTAAAGGTAATAGCTCCTATTTTTCTTTTTAAATCATTAAACCGAACTGTTTGGTTTTCTGCAAGAATATAAATAATAAGCATTTTCCATTTACCACCAATCACTGACAATGTATATCCAAAAGGTGTTTCTTGAATATTCTCCTTCTCTTTATAGTCAGCCATACCCATTTTCACACTATCCTTTCTGGTAGTACCTTTCAAAAAAGTGCGTACTATTTTTTTGTTTGCGTTCATTTTATACTGACATTACTTTGAAGTAAAGGAGAGAAAAAAATGAAAAATGTTAAAATCTACAATCATGATCTTTGGGATCACGGTATTTCCCAAGGTTACAGTGTCAACGGCACTATCTACATTTCGGGGCAATTTTCCCATGATATGGAGGGTGCATTCGTTGGAGATGGTGATATCGAAGCACAGACACGACAAACTCTTGAAAATCTAGATAGCGTTCTAGAAGGGTTTGGTGCAACGAAGTCCAACCTCGCTTATCTGGAAATCTATTTAACAAATGCAAAAGAACACACCGAGCCAGTCATCCGACTTTTCAAGGAATACATGGAACAGCATCGACCAGCGGGTAGCCTCATTGGTGTGAATTATTTGGCATCCCCAGAGCAACTAATCGAAATAAGCGCAGTAGCACACACAGACTAAGTAAGCATGGAAAGTTAAAAGGGAAATAAACTGAACCCCGAATAGATAGCATTTTAGAAAAAGTAAACCTATTCGGGGTTTTTGTTTTTTAAAAGACTAAATCCCAATATTTATTCCAGCTATTTTATTAAATACCCTCGATAGCAGTTAAAATGTAATCCTCTACGGCTTGTCTGTAATCCTGATTTGTGATGTCATCAATGACATAAGTTTTTTCGGTCTTTGGATTTAAACCACCCGTCATGATGCGTTCTGCTGCAATTCTTACAACGATTTGATTGACCATTTTAATACCCCTCCTACTTTATGGGCCGCCCACATTGTCATTTCTTCGCTGTTAGTTTTACCAGCGCTGGTCGGTCGTCGGTCTGCCTGTCCTGGTGATTTATTGTTTTGAAAAATACCAAGGGAAGAAATATTTACCTGTCTAACCTCCTCTTCATTTTACACTGCATATTGATTAAAATGATACGTTTGGAACATTTGGAACATATGTAACTAGATTATATGTAAGAAATAGTTTACAATTTGTAAAAAATAAATTACAATTGGTATAAGAGGTGGTGCTATTGTTAAATAACAAATTAGTAATTTGCAGGGCGGAAAAAGGATGGACACAACAACAATTAGCTGATGTGGTTGGTGTCAGTCGACAAACTATAGCAGCTTTAGAGAAAAATAAATATAATCCGTCTTTGATTCTAGCTTTTAAAATTGCTAATTCATTTGAGAAAGAAATAACGGATGTATTTAATTATGTGGAGGATGAATAATGGTCAACCTAGCTACGATTAGTATTTGTATTTTAGCAGTGTTAGTAATTATTGCAGAATTTTATAAATCTACATTTGAACGTAAGATGGAGTCGCAAGATGAGAGAGGTCAAATGCTCATCTTTAAAATCAAGTCATTTTCTTATTCTGTTCTAACTGTTGGTATATTAATTGGAGTAGCACTAGTAGCAATGTTTAAATTAATAGATAAAGAATATTTTATTTATTATGTAATGCTTGTGTTTTTCATTCAAAGTATATCATCATCTATTTATTTGGCCATTGTTCGGAGAGTGTAAAATATTTTGTTAATAACCCTGTCTTACATTGAGGACAGGGTTATTTTTGTTTACTTCATGATCATATCAATTACCCGTTCACGCACTCGTTGTACGCTTGTATGACCCATATTAAGCTTTGCACCCAGTAATTAAAAATCACGCAAAAGAAGGTTGGAGATTTATTCAAATCTTAACTCCTGACTTTACTACTGCACCTGGGATGGGTACTTACTATGAACTAATTTTCGAGAGACCACAAAATTACTAAGAACCTTCGAATTTAGTTACTAAGGGTCACCCTATCCAAAGTGACCCTTTAACAGTTTATTTTTACATATTGTGCAGTAAACTACTGTTGAATTATTTCGAGTATTTTTCCATCTTCTCTTTTTAAAACTACATACTTTTAAATGGATGGATAATAATAAATTTATAAAATATTATAAAAGAGGTGTATTTTATAAAGGACAGGATTCGGGTTTGGACCCACTCAGGATTCTAACGAACTTAGATTACAGGATATGCTAATGTTAATGCTTACCCCTTATATCGAAAAAGATTTGACTAACTATTATTACCCGAAGATTTTTAAGGATGTTTCACCTCATGTAACTCCGTGGAAAATTGAATTGATTGAAACTAAAAGAAATCATTTTCGAGGCTTTGATTTGCAAATTACTTTTGAAATTGAACCAACTGATGGCGGTCATAATATTTCATTAGGAAAGGATCAAATGACTTATGAAATATCTTTTGGACCTGAGGTTAAATTGATAAATCACACTCATCTAAAGACGTATAAATATCCACCAGAATAATTCATTAAAATTTTTAATTTTATAGTCGATTCCTTCAATTTATAGAATTTTGTTTTTTCATTTTTCATCCTACTTAATAATTTCTTCCAATTGGATAATAGCTTTTTATCTTTAAAAACATCACCTATGATTCGTGATCTAAAGTGCACGTTACCAATAAAATTTTCATCCCCTGCACAAAATACCCCCTGATGAAAAATAACTTCTTCGTTCCATCCGTCATCATTTTCTTCATCATCATAAATACGGACAATATGCCCTGCATATATTTCGTTATCATCTAAATCGTTGTGTCCACTGTATTTTAGTAATTTAAATTCTCCATCATTGGCTTGCTCAACAATTCCAAAACCTAATGCTGTTGCAACTCCATTGAAAGTAATACGTTTGTTTTTTAAATCAAGCCATTCAACTTCTACAATTTCCCCATAACTTAAATGGTTAGGATTCGTAATTTTTAATAGCATTCACTTATAACAACCACCTTCACAATATCTTTCTATTATTTGTATAAAAACATAATCCCATTGCTATTTAATACATAGAATAAACCGTACCTTAAATTGCTTGAGATAAATACTTTAGCTAATCCTTTAATACGGCACTTCCCATGGCTCCTTGTAAGGTTTAGATTCTTTTTTGATCACTTACTAGTCTTGTTGGTAAAGATCAGTAACTTAATGAGTATTACATAATAATTCCTAGTGATAATAAAACCTCTTATGAACAGACTAATTTGAGGAGGTGAAATCCATGTCAAAAAATCGAAACAAGAACCGAACTGCTGACCAAATTAGGCAAAAAATCCAGCAAGCTGAAGCTAACAAAATTCAAGCTTCTGGTCGTTTTTCAAATCAAAATTTAATGAATTCAACGAACAATGTAGAATTCGGAACTGAGACTGATGCGAACCAAGTAAGACAACAAATTAAAAATGCGGAAACAGAGTACCTCCAAGGAGCTTCTGGCCCTAAAGCAAATTATGGTTTTGGAAATAACTTAAATTAATTTTTTCCGGCAGATTTAATATTTTACTTGATTATCGAAAATGGTATGAGGAGATAATGGAAACCTATAAGTTTAGGAATCCAGAAGGACATGTAATCATTACCTATGCTGGTGAGCCAATTGGTGAACGTTATTTGAAACGCATTATTGATTTGATGTGTGAAAGAGAAAATATAACTTACTTTACGCCCCATTTCTTGCGGCACACATTTGTGACGATACAATTATCTAATAATATTCCAGTTTCTACGGTTGCTGCTCTGGTTGGTGATACTTTCAGAAACAATTTACAAAGTTTATGCGCATTCATTTGCAAAAGATGAGGTACATGCACCTAATCTTATGGATGAAATTATTAACCTGAGTTCATTTGAAAAAACTAAAGAAATCAAAAAATGATGAAATTGGTGTACATTTTGGGGTACATGTATTTCTCTCCCCTACTCCGTTGGAATGGTGTCATAATTCAACAACTTAGTTATCTTCCTCAAAGCTTGATATATCAACGTTTACAAAGAAAAAAACACTCGAAAAAAATACGAGTGTTTCTTATTTTTTATGACAACCATTTTGGAGGAGTATTTTTTTCCCAATAAATATCCCCTAAATTGTAGTGTGCCATAAAGTTATCCTCGGCACTGTGGTAATGGAAGTTATAATAATATCCTTCCTGTGGTCTTTTTTCAGTTCGCACATGGAAGCGAATTAAATCATTACCCGTTTCATTATTAATGATATTAAAGATTTTTTCTCCATAATTTCCACTTGGTCTTTCTGAGATTGTTAAGGATGCTAAAGATGAATCATCTAAGCTAGCCACTGTCATCGCAATGGCTTCCTCCATTTTCGGAAAAATAACAGCATCAAATTCATTGCTGATTTTTGGTCCAATTTTTGTGCCAAACTTTATGTAGGATTGTTCTTTTGCAGCATCTAAAAGCAACGCATTATAGTCAACTGGATCTTGCTGTATCTCTGTTTGCACTATCTGGGTGTCATCTGGTGCTGCTGCAAGGGCAGTGCCTGTCCCTTGATCTGGTCCTATTGAAGCTCGATTTGAAGGGTTATAATCAAATGCTTCCCATATCTCATGTGTTGGCGTAATTAATCCAAATGTTAAAAACGCAACCATGATGACAATACTCTTTTTAACCCACTTCTTCATTCATTAACACCTTCTCTCTTTATGTACAAATTGGTAATTCTGCTACTAATATATACGTACAAGCTAATAAAAGGTTTCATATTTCTAAAATTCATTGTACAATATTTATGTATAAAGTGAAACTTCATGCACTGGTAGAATGTTCAATCGCCTATGAATGTAAGTTAAAGCAATGTTGCACTTACTGGAAGATGAAGTATTTCAGATAAAAGTGTCGTTTTTTAAAAGGAGGTACAAGCATGGAAATCGCAATGGGTATTGGTCTTTTATTAATGTTAGGTTACTTATCATCTTTATGCTTCACGAACTAATTTAGTTAAAATGCATAATGATAACCGTTCTTATGCACACCGTATTATCAAGGTTTTTGCTATTATTTCCGAATTTCTTTTAACGCAATATGATGTAAAAATGCTTCAAATTGGTGCTTATGGGGCTGCAATGGGGCTCATAAAATACGGCGAAGTTGTGCATAGAAATGTATGAGTGAGATTGGGGCAAATTGCTTCAATCTTTTTTTGTTATTATCTACACATTGCCGTTTCCTAAAAACAAGTTGTTAAACCTTGTGAAAAACGGATTTTTGAATTGTGCCTGCTCAATTCAAAAATCCGTAACATCTGTCAGAGGCTTTATCTTCATTCGGTAGATGTTTGGACACGAAGTGGAACCAAAAACGCATTCATCACTCCTCCTGCATAGTTGGCGCAAAATCATTTTTTGTAGATTAACTTTTATTGATTTTGTTCCAAATTTTCACCGCACTTGGATAGCAATTATTAATCGAATATACTTCATCAACCGAAAACATTTTTACAAAGACCTCATGTATCACAACAGCTAATTTTTCAACAGAAGTTGCTGTTGGTAATAGTTCTACAATAAGCCTTATTTCTGGGTTATACTCATCGTCAGGTGTATGATGTAAAAATTGCTTCGGATCCCAATTATCAATTACTTCTTTTACAATTTTAAAGTGCTCCATATTATCCCTCTTTTAATATTGTTTTTATTGATTTATTCAATGTCATTATTGAACTAACTTGCACAATATAACTTAACTTGGTGATCCTGTTGTTAAAAACCACATAGCTAATAAAATCAACCAAATTACTGCTATACCAACTATAATTATACGCTTCATACTTAAGCCACCTATCAGGTCATACTTCACTTCCATTAATCTACTTTGTTTCCAATAATACCCTCTTACCACTTTCATTTGAACATTATTTCCATTTACCCCACAACATAGTCTGCTATTGTTTATTCAACCAAAGCCCATCGACAAACATCCTATCCCCATGTCAATCTACCTTGAAAATGGCCCCCTATCAAATAAATAAGAGAGCTATATAAAATTCATAATCTATCACTTATCTCGTAGTATAAAAAGATCTATAAGTATTAGGAAAAAACTAATTCCCCCTTCTCAATTTTTAATCATTTACCATTTCTTTCAAATTGCGCTGGTTGTAACTTAATTTCTTCTCAAAACTAAAGATTACTTTACTTTCATAAGTTCTCTCATTAAATTTAATAAAACCAAGTGAAGTCCAGAAGTTTAAGGCTTTCACATTCGTGGAATGAACCGCTATTTGAATACAGTCTACTTGTCGGTCTTTCATTAATTCTTCATAAGTCATATATATGTTTTTAGCATATCCTAAACCTTGATATTTTTTATGTAGGGCCAGTAAACTTAACCACGGTTTTTGATGACGAGGACTTGACATACCGTAATCCAAAATGGCTATATATTCTTCATCTTTTTTTACTAAGTATCTCTTAATCTGTAATTTATCAGCTTCTTTAAATGTCTCTAAAATATCCTCATTCTCAAAAACCTGTTTATCATATGCAATTAAATTATATTCGATATTCGAGTTCATAATTTCCTTTTCTATATCCATAAATTTTATATCGTTTTTAATCAAGGTAAACATACTTATCTCTCCTATGTTATTAGTATAATTAAATCACCTATTCACCATTCCCGCCCATTACTTTCTCTGCACCATTTATGCATTAAAAATCGGCACTTCACTACAGAAAATGAAAGTTGATGAAGTTCTTTTGGAAGTTGAAGAAGGATTTCAGTTACTTATTTATTAAATATCCACTATAATGATCTATATTTTAATAGTATAGACATCATATTTTTCAGGATTTATAAAACCTAATTTACTAGCTAAATTAATTGAAGCACTATTATCAACATCACAATCCCAGCGTGGTTGAATATTTTCGGATAGGCAATAATCTATAAATTGCTCAGCAACAATACTTGCTAACCCTTTCCCTCTATAATTCAAGTCGGTGATTATATCTATTTCTGCATAATTTTTAGATTTAAAAATTGAAACGCCTTCGCTAATAACCCTCTCTTTATCCTTCACGCAAAAACCAATTCCATTTTCAAGGAAGTTATCGATAGAATCCCAATATTCGTCATAGTATTTTTTATCAAATTCTAAACAATGTTCAATCTGATTTTGATTAATTATTGTTATATCATACTCGCTAATGTCATTTCTTTTTCTATTTTTATAGGTCATTAAATCAAAAGAAAAAGCATAACGTTGTATTTTTCTTACTTTCATGTCGAGGAGATTTTCAATTGCACAACTCCAAGCCGGAGTAGTAGAAAATAATGTAAATCTTTTCCCTTGATTTACTGATGCCTCAAAAACTCTAACTAAATTCTTAAGAAATAGCTCATCAGTTAATTGCCCTGCAACATAAGACAATCCTGAATCCGTTTGAATAAAAAAAGAGTTATAATTAGTGGAATCTGCATGTACAGTACCTTTAATAGTAGAATCTAATACACTAAATCCAAATGTTGGCGCTTCTTTCATTTTCTTCTTTATAATATTAAAATGTTCTTTTGGTACTGTAATCATTTGGTTATACCTCCATCATTCCTATTAATCAGAATATTTTCAAACACCTATTTGTTTCACTAACCTGGCCTATAATCACTCTACTTTCATCCTATATGGCTATTTGAAACAAATTATTATAGTAAAGAACACACAAAACCCCAAGATCTATCAACCTTGCCTCAGAAACCCTTTAACCTTCTTTCACCCAATACATTGTACAATCGTCGCTTCGCTCTAAAAAACCATATTCGATTAAATATCTTCTAATGGAAACATAATCACTATAAATAGGCTTTAAAATTGCATTTACTTCTTGTTCGCTATATTTATGACCTACCTCAAACTTTATTACAATATGTTTCAGTAAAATTATTTTCCTTTTTTCCTTACTTGGAAAGCTCTCAATAGGACCATCTAAGCCATTTTTAAAATACGTTGCTAATACTTTTTCTTTCTCTTCTACTGTAATTGCATAACGCTCATCCACCTGAGTTGCCCCCTTATGAATAGGCTCGTATACCTTTGTTGTTTCAAGAGCCTGTATAATCGCTAGAAAAACTTTTGCTTGCCTTTCTTTTTCTTTTAATTTAAATCGATGTTGTCGAATCGTTGAAATACTATTTGCAGAAGTGTTTTTTATAATTTCTTTATCTGGTGCCCCTGTTGCAAATAGCTTAAGTAATTCCGTTTGAATATCTGATAACCCCGTATATTTCTTATCCAATTGAATTAAAGCTTCAAACACAGAGCCATGTTCTTTCTCAATATGGAGCTGTAAGGCTTTTTTAGCTGTAAAAAAACGATCATTTATTTTGAATACTTCTTCAGCATCAAATGTTTTTTTACAAAATAAACATTCATATGCTTCCCCCCTGTTTACAAATCCATTAGATAATTCCTCTATTGTCAAATCATTTATATTCACAAGCAAAATCCCTCCACACCCATTATTAATAAACAATATATAATATGTTTACTAATTTGTAAACAAAAACAATTTTCGTTCATTTAAATAAACAATAAAACAGGTACCCACATTTCATGAGCACCTGGGCTTACCTATTATTTACGTCTATGCTACTGAATCGTAGTTGAAAAAATCCCTTGAAACTTTAGCCATCAATAATTGTGATATCAAATATCATTATTAAGGATTATACCCTCTGACAAAAAAGTAATATGATTTAAATATCCTCCCCTTTTGTGAAAGTTAATATTTTTAACAAAGACACATACTTAATACAAAATTGAATTCAATTTGAGAGGAAATTTAGAAATCTAAAAGAATACTAAATGAAAATAACAACGAGGTGTGAAATCATGTTAAATAATAACTTAACAGAACTTTTGAAAGTTGAGTATCCGATTATACAAGCTCCAATGGCTGGCGGAGTAACCACTTCAAACTTAGTTGCTGGGGTTTCAAATGCTGGGTGTTTAGGAATGATTGGTGCTGGTTATATGACACCAATTCAAATGGGAGCACAAATAAAGGAATTAAAGGAATTAACGTCAAATCCTTTTGGGGTTAATTTATTTGTTCCTAATGAATTTAATGTGACAGAGAATGAAGTTAAAACCGCTAACCGTAGCTTAAACCCTCTCCGTCAGCAATTGAATCTACAACCAAAAGATAGTTTTGAAATTCCTAGTTTTAATGATATTTTTGAAACATTTATTGAACAAATTAAAGTTATAATCAAAGAAAAGATTCCTATTTGCTCTTTTACTTTTGGTATTCCTTCTAAAGAAGTAATTGTTGAATTAAAACAATCTAACATTATTCTAATAGGAACCGCTACAACTGTTAGAGAAGCAATTGAAAATGAAAAAGCAGGAATGGATATTGTTGTTGTTCAAGGCAGTGAAGCTGGTGGGCATCGTGGAAACTTTATCAATAAACCTACAGAAAGTTTGATCGGTTTAATGTCATTGATTCCTCAGGTAGTTGATAATGTAAGCATTCCTGTTATTGCTGCTGGAGGAATTATGGACGGAAGAGGGTTAAATGCTTCTCTTTGCTTAGGAGCACAGGGCGTGCAGATGGGTACAGCTTTCTTGACTTGCTTTGAAAGTGGCGCACATAAGGTTCATAAAGAAGCCATCTTAAATGCTTCTGAAGATCAAACCGTTTTAACTCGTTCATTTTCAGGAAAATGGGCAAGAGGATTAGAAAATAAATTTATTTTAGAAATGCAAAAACACGAACAATTTTTACCAGACTTCCCTATTCAAAATACTTTAACACAGGAAATTAGAAAGATTTCTAGTGTAGAAAACAATCAAGATTACATGTCACTTTGGTCTGGTCAAAGTCCACGATTAGCCAAGTGTCAAACCGTTGAATTATTAATAAAAGATATTATTGCTGAAGCTAAAAAGATAGTATGGGAAGGAAAGGGATGAAAACTACCTGCTTTTTCTTTAGCAGAAATGAATGAAGAAGTATCATTGTCAGTTCCAGTAGGATTCTGTCTTGTAACTCCAAACAGGAGCGATTTTTTATCAAATAAAAAGAAACGGATTTGGAAACTGAATATCCTTCAAATCCGTTTTTTAAACTAATATATAATTCTTTCATTGTATAATAAATTATTCATGAATTTTTACAGCATTCGGCAGCCATTTGGTTATTCAACCCATTCAATCACAATTAAGCTGTCAACTTTTTTTCCATCTAAACTCCAAATAACAACATTGTTGTCTTTGCTAAATGCTTCTCTTTCATTTGAAAGAAAATCAGAATACGATATTTGCTCATAACGTTGATGTTCTCCAGAAATTGTATTGAAGAAGTAGTCTATTTTATCATAGCAAACATATATCCGACTTTCGGACGTTATTTCAATGTCCAAGAATTCCCTCTGTTCGGTAGCATTTTGAATGCTTTTTTCAACCGTAAGCACAGTATCCTTTACTTCAACAAACTTTCCGCTAAGATAATTTGGAGTATCGATAAAATCTTGAACGAGTTCTCTGTTTTCAACAGTAGTTTCCTTTGGAGATATTAAAAATAAATCCGTATTGTTTACAAACAAAATGCCCAAGGTAATACTTCCTGATATAAATACAAACACTGTTACGGAAACAAGAAATGATAAATTTGATTTTGCTTTGTTCTTTATCGTTATAAACAACAGATATCCGATGATGACTCCTATTGTGTTTAATAGTAAATCATCGATATCTGTGCTTCCTAATCCAAAAATAAACTGTATTATTTCGATAAAGACACTAAAAATAACACCGCACAAAACAATAATCTTATATTCCTTTTTCAAAATAATTGGTAGTAGTAATCCAAAAGGAATGAAAATAATAATATTCCCAAGGACATTTTCCAAAATTCGTATTAATGAAATGTCAGAACTAATCATATCAAAAATTGACTTGAAAGGAATGATACTTATTGTCCGCTCACTTGCACCAATGGCGGCGAATAAGTTATACATGCTTGCTTGTTTAAAAAGCGTAATACGAAGCAAAATAATGATATAAAGTATAAAAAGCGCAAAAATGCAATACCTCAATATTCTTTCTTTTTTACTAATCTTATTCCCCATAATTCCTCCACATGAAAGTACCATATAGAAACGGTTTACTTTTATTTGGTACAATCATACTCCATAAAAATAAACCGTTGATTTTATATTTCTTTTGAAAATCTTATTTTTTTCTTATCCTTCTGGCCTATTATTATTGATAGGCAAAGTAATCGTAAAAACAGTATTTTCTTCAAAGCTTTCTGCGTTAATTGTTCCATTATGTATTCTCATAATCTCCTTTGCAATTGCTAATCCAAGTCCTGCACCGCCTATATCAGATTTCTCAAATTCGTCTGTACGATAAAATTTATCAAATATACGTTCTAATTTATCATTCGGAATAGTTTCACCATGATTTTTAATTTTTGCGATTATACATTCGCTTGATTTCTTTGCTGTTACTTCGATAACAGTTTGCGGGTAACTATATGCGATTGCATTTTTTATCACATTGTTAAAGACTCTTGCAATTTTTTCCGCCTCAACAGCAATAAATAAATCGTCAGCAAGATCTAAATCTAAGCATAGTCCTTTTTGTTGTAGAAACGGATAGAATTCATCAGCTATTTGTTCAATTAAAAAGCACAAATCAGTCTCTTTTTTTACTAATGCTTTGTCTGATAGGCTGTAACGTGTGATATCAAAAAATTCATCTATCAAATTTTCAAATTTCAATGCTTTTTCAAAAGCTGTTCTTATGAACTTATTCCGGTTTTCTGGTGGCATATCTGGTGCTTCACATAAAAGGCTTAGATATCCGACAACAGAAGCAAGCGGGGTTCTTATATCATGAGCAAGATAGGTAAGAGTATCAGATTTTTTCTGCACCTCAATTTCCATTAAATGCTGTTGTTCTCTATTTCGAGTTTTTAAAAGATTGAGCCAATTTTGCAAATCCGAAAATTCTACAGGCAATACGATATCGTCTGCAGAATTATCTAATATAGAGTCCAGACTGTCCATGATTTTCATAATCTTGCGTGAGGAATTCCATTCAACTCCAATCCATACCAATAATTGTGATGTTACAATAATAAAGAGAATAAATGCCGGTTCATAGCGATGAATTAAATTCGCTAAATTGTAGCCTATCATTTTTTCAAGAAGAATATAGAAATTGTCTGAACATGCAATCATTATGATGAAATAGCCAATTGCAAAAATAACTAATACAGTAATTGCCCATATTAAATGCCGAAGCAATAATGTTTGTTTATATTTTTTTGAAAACTTCTTATTCAATGATATATCCTACTCCCCATATAGTTTTTATAAATTTCGGCTTATTTCCAGTATCATCTAGCTTCTCTCTTATATGCCTAATTTGAACCATTACTGTATTTCTACTGTTTTTAAAATATTTCTCACCCCATACCTGACGAAAGATTTCGTCTGCGCTAAAAACTTTTCCTCTGTTCTTACATAAAAGCCATAATATAGAAAACTCTGTCGGTGTCAACTTAATTATTTTGTCGTTTAAATTACATACATGGGAAGTTTTATTTAAAAAAAGGCCCATTACCATAATGGTTTCCGATGTATTGTTTTCTTTCCCATCATAATGATGCACTCTTCTTAATTGAGCCTTTACCCTTGCTACTAATTCAAGTGGCAAGAAAGGTTTTGTAACGTAATCATCTGCTCCCAATGATAATCCTGTAACACGATCTATTCCCTCTGTTTTAGAAGTAAGCATAATGATAGGATAAGTATGTTTTTCACGAATTAATTTACACAATTCAAACCCATTTCCATCTGGTAACATCACATCTAAAATTGCCAAATCAAAGCTTTCGTTTTTAATAAGCATAAGAGCGTCCCGTAAAGAATAGCACTTAAATACTTGAAAATTTTCATTTTGTAAGAACATTTCTATTAAATCAGTAATTTCTTTTTCATCTTCAATAATTAGTATTTTCTCATTCATTATATAGGCTCCTTATTTTTTATCTTTCATATGCGGGCTCTTCTGACGTCAGATTCATATAGTTTTGGACGGGCAAATCAAAACAATAACAAAATAAACGATCAGATACTTTGTCTTTAGTAGGATATGACCTAATACATTAAGACCTTATCATATGTCCAATCTAAAAACTTTTAGACATTTCCTTTGTTAATTTTCAATTGTATTCGCTCCAAAAATTCAAAAGTTTGGTAAATCTATTCTATCAAAACATAGTAGCAAAAACTCTGAAGATGAACATTTTCTTAATGCTCGCATTAATGTTGTTACTTCAGGATTTATTTTTTAAATAAAAAAGCCCAATTTCTCAACATTAAAATCAAGAAATCGGACTTCTTCATTATTCCAATAAATTCATATTGCTAGGTTATAAGTACCGGGGCTTTTGGTATTGGAAACGATTAATGGTGGGGCTATTAGGCTTTTTGTTTAAATTTAACGTTACACAAAATAATTCATTATCTCTTATACAAAAAAGTCCGCAAAATCACGGACTTTACCTTTTTTAATGCCATTTTAGTTGTTTACAATCCCAATGCTTAAAAAATTCTTCTTCCTGTAAAATCACATCGTAGACGGGACTTAGGAATTTCTGTACTTGCCTTGTAACTATTTCAGATGTGGCTTGTTGCAGGTATTGTCTCATAAAAAATGCATGGTCCTTTTTTATAGTGAGTCGCTGTTGATCAAATAAAGTAGCAATACATTCCTGTAGGACCCGCCCCTCTATTGTCTGTGTATTAATCAATGCAAAAATTGTCTGAATGGCATTAATTGTCGTATCTAAAGTAGGTGTTTTATAAATTTCTACAAATTTAGATGCAATCACATGCTCAGGAGCTTCTATTATCAGTATAGGGGAAGCCGTTTGGAGCAATGTTGGATAAGCCATTGTTTTAAATGCCACTGGAGTATTTTCCCTAAAGTAAACCTGCAATGTTATGTATGTTTTCAAATGAGCCAGGATCGCTGGTATTTTAATAAACAGACCGCCATTTTCTGAAGAGATCGTCACTTCATCCCATAAAAATTCAATTCCATCTTCTTGCCCCTCCATTGAACAAATCTCCTTGAATGCTTGCTTTATAATATCTATTTGATAAGCAACTGGTTTAGCTGCAAGTTTAGTATTTTTTGGTGGTTTTATAAAACCTTCTGTTACAGCAAACAATAAAGAATCTCCTGCAAGCCAAAATTGATCTTGATAGGAAGAAATCGATAATCGATAAATCATCCTTTCTTGACAATATAGTGCTATAAGTGTGTCAATGCTTTCCTCTAGATCCTGTGCCTTCTTTGTTAATTGCTCAATAATAGTCATTGATATTGTGTTTACATCTCTCATTGCATCCTCACCCTTATCAAAATTTTATTAAAATTCTAACTACATTATGACGTAAAGTAGAATTGGAGTAAACGGTAATATATACCAATGAACATCAAAAAACCTTTCGTTCATCTGAGCGAAAGGCTTCTAAATTGGACAAGGGGTAGCCTCGCGATTGCGAAGCCACCCCTTTAGTATTTAATAGGTAACATTTTCGTAAATTGTAAAAAGTCTCAACCCAATCATCTGGGGAATATTATCTTGAAACATAATTGTTTCATCACCGCGGTAAAATTCCACTGTGTGCCTTCTAACTTAAGCAACGCAAACCCAACCTTCTTTTGCGTCCTTGCAGCCCCAAAGCATGCGCCAGTGTGAATAAGTATCCTCAAAAACAAAAAGCAGAATGCCAGATTACGGAAATATGCCACCTAAAATAGCACGGTATTAATTATAACATATTATTTCCAAAGAGTAAAGAATTAAAATTACCAGGGTATTCCCTGTGAAACGTTCATCTTATATCCGTGCTGTGTAGACCATGATACGAGTGACTCCCAAAATCTTTCGCAGACTAGAATAATATGCTGTGGATTCGAAAGATTGCCGGTCATCACCATTTCGCATAAACTAGCAAATTCTTTTGGCTTATCTGTAAATGTTAGGGCTTCCGGAAGAACCTGGGCAGAGGTAGTATAGCATCGTTGATGGTGTAAGCCAATAATCATGGCACCACCCATTGCTAGATTCATCGCTAAAATTGGTAAAAATGAGTCAGGGCCCTGAACTTGTATATTTCGGATTTTTCCCATGTACTCATACATTTCTTCCACTAATGTCTGGCAAATCACTTCTTTAAAAACAGATGAATCTATGGTCGTTATGTTATCTTTAAGGCTATGGAAAAATGAATCCGGGTCATAGAGAGGAAGAATATCAAAAAATTGACCATGTGTTAGTGGCCATTCTTCATCTACACTCGCTGCTTCTGCTAAAATCGATTCCCCATCATCAAAGTTGATTTCTGCTTTCCAATCCCCTGCTGTCCACTCATAGGAAAAACTCTCCTTTAAAGAATGGAGTACACATTTCATTTCAATATCAGAATATGGCCCATCTGTTTTTCTAGCCAAAGAACCATACAATCCAATTGCTTTTACCTTTTCACCATATTTCATTAAAAGCTGATCAACAATCGTCATTACAATATTCATTTTATCTTCTCTAGTCATTTTACTTGGACCCATTATCAAGTCTCTCCTTTTAAATGTAGTATAGGATGGCGATGATAATTGCCCAAGGTGGTCCACGAGCTTAACGAGGAATTTTCTCTGGTGTCATAGTTAATTTCTCCTTTCATCTTTATAATAGGAAGTTTTTTACGTATAGAAGTAACTATAAATAATATAACCAATAAACAGCACTACAATTAAAAAAACCATACCTTTCCAACCCATGCCACCAGAAACATCCACTAGATTTCCATTTTCTGCACGGTTTAATCCTTCATTTAAAGAGCCTAAAGGATTATTTTTTAACTCTTTTTGTCTTAAATGTTCTCTTTTTTCTTGTGGTGTATCTTTTGAATCTATAGAAATCACCTCCGTATTTATTTTCAAGCAATTTCTTTATAAAGAATGGGATTCTCTTATTCTTTATATATTACCATATTTTGAATTATAAAATAAAAAGAAGGAGCTTTAGCAAAAATATTACTAAATGCTCCTTCTTTATTAGTTAGAGGTGTTCATCACACCATAATGAAATTTTGCCGTCAATCGCTCATATCGTTGAAACTGATACTTGGCAAACCATTCTGAACGAAAATGAGCTTTTAATACAACCCGTTTTTTCGCCACACGTTTTGCTTCACATACCCATTCATCTGTTAATGAAGCATGCTCTCCAGCTATTCGGAGCGCCTCAAAATTAGTAGCTTCATCAATAATCTCCTCAAACATTGGGTCCATATAGACAACATCAAAAGATTTGTCCGGCAATTTTTTCAAGTAACGAATGGCTTCATCTTGAACTACCTCAATATGACGCATACACGCCGTTAATGGTAGCTCTGTTGTATCATAGGCTTGCATCCCCTGTTTGACAATAAACGCCACATTTGGATTTGCCTCAAGCCCTACGACACGCCCTTTTCCACCAACTGTATATGCGGCAAGCATAGCATCCGCAGCAAGTCCAAGTGTACAATCAAGCAATGAATCGCCTATTTCCAGCTGTGCCGCTTCTAAAAATGGCTCCTCTTCTCCACGAGCTACACGCTTTAAGCGAAATGCTGCTGAATTGGGATGGAAGAAAAATGGTTCATTTGTGCCCAAAGCATAGTATTCAAAGCGATTTTTTCCAGCAACTATTACATGTGCCTGATGTTCCTCCGAGATTTTACGAATAGAGCGTTTTTTTCGTGGCTCAAAGAAAGCCCCTAATTCATTACAAGCAAAAGCAGCGAGCGCCATCGATACATCGTCTGGTCTGCCCGCTGTCGTAACAATAGTCTTTATTTCTCGCATGTTTGCTCTAAAACACCTGTTAAATGAGTAACGATTTGTTCCACTGGAAACCCTTCAATTTGTTCACGTGGAATAAAGTATGCTAATTCTCCATCCTTTAAAATCGCCATTGAAGGTGAGCTCGGTGGGACATCCTCAAAATAACTACGCATCGCTGCAGTCGCCTCCGGATCCTGACCTGCAAAAACCGTTACCAGATGATCAGGCTTAACCGCCGTCACAGCCTCACGAGCTGCCGGACGTGCCAGCCCCGCCGCACAACCACAAACCGAGTTAATCACCACCAACGAAGTCCCCTTCGTCTCCGCCATAAATTCATTCACCGCATCAGCCGTCGTCAGCTCCGTAAAGCCAGCCCCAACCAGCTCCTCACGCATCGGCTTTACAACCTGCTTCATATATTCATCGTACGCGTTCATGCTTTTACCCTCTTTCATATGTATTCGCAAAGGTTATTATAGCAAGGTTTTTCGTCATTGTATAATGTTTCGATTTCACCGTTATTCACTTGCATTCAGAATTTTGGTTGCTTTTTTGTTGCTTTGGTTGCTTTTTGAAAATTATTAATAAAGCTATTAATTTTCTAACAATACTCTCAATATCTTTCTTATTGAAACAAAAAAGGCTACCTAATGAGATAGCCACTAAAATTGTTCACCAAAATTAACACATATTATATTTTCATCATTATGAATCATCCTGATTACGTTATAACCTTGTTCTCGTAAAAGATTTAGGGCAATTTCATCTGTTAATGCCTCATGTTCCTCATGAGTCAAAAATAAACTAGATAAACCTATAATCGCTAAATCATCTGGTCTAAAAAACGTACTGGCACTATTGTTTCGTAACTTATGATCTCCACAACCTTTTACAGATATTTCTACAAAGCATGGTGAATAACCTTCTTACTTACAATAAAATCAGATACTAACATTTTCATTTATTGGTATTTTAGATACTGTTATCTAATTTTTGTATACAATTAAAAATAAAATACCTAGAATGATAAATAGTAAACTAGATAGAAAGGAGAATGAAATTGAATACTTGCCCAAATTGCTTAGCCCAAAATTCTTTTAAAAAGTATATACAAGATGGACATAGCTTAACTGTTTGTGAATATTGCAATTCAGTAGTTGAAAAAATACCAATTTTGAGTGAAGATATTGTTGATGAGGATTTTCCTTCACCGAGGATATTTGAATCTTCACTTGATCGCCCCCCAGTGTATGATGAGAAAAACATTGCTACATTTAATACTTTAATAAAAATTACACTGCTTATCGGTTTAATAATATTTGTAAGTGTAATAATATATAATGTTTTTACATTTTCAAATTACCTTAAATTCCCTTGACAAGTATTCTATTTTTTATATTTCAACACAAATAAATGCTATATCACACAAAAGACCAGTTCGGCTAAAAATAGCTTTGCTGGTCATTGATAATTATTCGATTACATTCAACAGGTACAGTACTTATTAGATTACTTTTTCTCGAAAAGCTTTATAAGATGAACGTTTGCGCCAGTTAACCTGTTGCATAGTCTAAAGCATTTAAAATAATCAGAGGAGTTAGTAATATGGACCAACCACCTAAAAAATACGTAACAAAGCTAGACACTCCTAAAATTAATAATCGTTCGATTTGTTTCATCTGACACCTTCCTTTTCTCATGGCATATAAAAATGTCTTCCATTTTTTATGGAAGACACATGGATTTAAAAAAATTTAAACATAACTCTCTTTAAAACAAATACAACTTTATCATTCTATCCAGTCACTTTAGGAACAGAGGTAACTACTTCCCAATATTCTTTACCTAATCTGTTTAGCTCATTAATTAAGATTTCTGCATTTTCAGAATCCCATGTATAAGTTTGATAATCCCATTTTACATTTCCCATAAAATCCTCTCCTCTCATTTCACTACATTTCGTCAAGAAGGAAAGGATTTCCTCCAGATTTAGACAATAGAAATAACGCTAAGCCTATGATTGCATTTCAAAATCTAGTTTTGTTATTTCTTTGTACTGTTTAGGAGTTATTCAAGAATAGACATTACAGTAATACTTCAGACAATTAATACAAAAATACCTGTTTTTTTGCACATTTGAAGCCAACAATTATCCAAAGTGATTGTGAAAACACCAAACAACAAGAAACATACTCACTATCCCCCAAGCAGTGGTACTCCATAACCATCAAATTACGGATTTGGCTTTTGATGAATTTCCCTCGTCTTCCATATTTGCTTTTATAAAAGCGACCTTACTTTCCATACCTTTTTTCATAGAAGTGAGAACAACAAATCCAATTATAATGAAACCAATAGTTATCCAAAGTAATAGGTCCACCTTTACACTCCCTTTATATAATTGAATTTCACCGCAATTTATTATATAAAGATTCTACAAAGATAACAATAAACCTTGTGTTAATTCAAGTGCGTTTTAGTTTATAAAATACCCTGTGAAAATAATAATCAATCCAAAATTTTACATAATAACGTATTAAAATGCTGAAATTTAAAGTTCCCATAGCGTTGTTTTGGAAGATTTTTCACTTAACGTTGTTAATCCGCTTTTTTCTGATGCTACCCCATTTAATTAGTGTGATCTTATTTCTCACCATTGGCATAATTATTTTCGGGGATACTTTACCCACTTAAAAATACTATATTTTGTTGATCATCCAGGGGCTGAACGCGATGCTTTTGAATGTATGCAATGGCTTGTAAAAGATGTTCTTGAGTTATATTTTGTGGAATGCTCATGAGTTATTTTTTAATGCAAGTTCAAGTACTTTACGTTGAACTATATGGAAATACTCTTCATACAAAGTATTGTTATATACATTATATTTATACATTTCTTCTGTCAATGAAACACGTACTTTTTCTTCATTCTTCCAGAGCCATTTAACTGTAATACCAAGTCCTAAATCTGACTTTTCTTCTATACTATCATCCATTACAATACCCACTGCTTTAATATGTAACTCTTTCGTAGTTATGGACATCGATTTAATATAAATAAAATCACCTATCTTAATTTTCTTTAAGATTTGATGAAGTGCAGGAGCATCATTTACACTCCAGCCTATACAAGCACAATTATTTTCAATAAATGCATTCGTTTTATCAAATTTCCCACTATATGAAGCTCCAATACCGTAAATAGCCATACATAATTCTCCTCCAAATCACTTACTATTTTAAGAAAAATCTCTACAGATATTATACCCTTAAATAGGAAAATTCGACAGTGTTAAATTACAATATTTAACATATTATAATAATTTTTAACGATATATTCGAACTAATCTGCTCTAGGAGAAAATAAGATTAAAAGTTAATTTTCCGTGATTTTTCTAGCAATTCAGTGATTGAAAAAATACCAATTGCGAGTGAAGAAATTGTTGATCAGATTTTCTTTCTTCTTAACATCTTCACTTGATCCCCCTAGTGTTTGATCAAAAAACATTGCTACATTTAATACTTTAATAATAATTACGATGCCAAGCAAGAATCGCTCTGGTCAGAAGAGAAATCGCTCGGCTTGCAGCAAGAACCGCTCCGGTCAGAAGTAAAATCGCTCGGCTTGCAGCAAAAACCGCTCTGGTAAGAAGTGAAATCGCTCGGCTTGCAGCAAGAACCGCTCCGGTAAGAAGTAAAATCGCTCGGATGACAGCAAGAACCGCTCCGGTAAGAAGTAAAATCGCTCGGCTTGCAGCAAAAACCGCTCTGGTAAGAAGTGAAATCGCTCGGCTTGTAGCAAGAACCGCTCCGGTCAGAAGTAAAATCGCTCGGATGACAGCAAGAACCGCTCCGGTCAGAAGTAAAATCGCTCGGATGACAGCAAGAACCGCTCTGGTAAGGACAATAGTCGCTCGGCTTGCTTATCGGCCCCACCTTAATTTGTAGCATCTACCTTGTTGCTTAATTTTGGACAGACTTTTTTACTCAGCTCTCCACCTGTTATGCTGAGTGTTTTTAAATGTGAATTTTTATTATTTATCATTTTGCATTTTTATTAAAATCCAATAAGTTTACTTTAAATATCAATAGCATACAAATTTATTATTTAGTGACAACAATAGGTATTATTGGTATATTAATTACATATATAGAAAGGAGATGTTGTCATGAAAGGTCTCTCAATTACATCACTTATACTTAGTATTATTTTTTTCTTCATGGGATTTTATAGATTATTTTTCTATTCAAACCCTGAATCCAGTGTACTTAAATCACGCAATGCCTGGGTTGGTGGAGATGCTTATAATTACATAATTAACGGTACTCAAGCGACTGCATACTTTGTATTATTTGCTGCCTTTTTTATAGCATTTGTATTAATAAAAATCGCCTTACACTTGCAAGACACTATAGAGTCATCGCATAGAGAAGCGAGTAGAAAAGAAATAGATGAATACGAAATCATTAACATTAAAGAATAATAAATACATTTAATATTTTTTACGTTAGACCAGGACCATATTTATGAACCTGGTCTTTTTTGTGTGTTCAGTAAATGAATCAAGTCTTAGTACTAAAAACTTTCTAACAATCGATTGTTAAAACTCTAAAACGCAAATTGTCATTTTCCTTCTATTTCAAACCTAAAACTGAATGATATACTATTCTAAAAAGTATATGATTAAGGGGGTGAAAAGTGAATGATTGGTGCTAAGACTATATTGTTAGATCAACTTCTAGCTAATGCTAATGATCGTAGTTGGTATATCTCATTCTATGAAGTAACTGATGGATTAACGGAAGAAGAAGCTTTTTGGAAACCTGATGATTCAAGTCATAGTATTGCTGAAATTGTCCAACATCTAATTTATTGGAATGAAACTTGGCAATTACGGTATAAAGAAAATCATGTTAATGCCTGTTCACAAACCAATAACAATGCTGATACTTTTCATGTTAGGGATGAGGATACTTTCTTTGAATTAAAGGAAAAGCTGTTAAAAATACTACTTCAATGGCAAGAGTTTATTGAGGAAGAACAACTTTTATCGATTGTAAACGGATATCCTGTGATGGCTGAATGGTGGGCAATCATATCTAATGCTGCAACTCATAATGCTTACCATATTGGACAACTAGCATATATTCGTAAAATGAAGAAATAGAAATTTGTTAGGCCTTTGGAAATACCCAGAAGTCTTTACTGTATTTTCAAAAGCTACCCCTCTTTTTAAAAATGCTCCTCCCCTTATTACGTATTCATACACAATCTTCCCACTGTACGTTATTCCCATTCCCCTTTTACTGGAAAATATGTATACTTAAAATATAATTAGTTGCCTCTGTAGCTATAGAAGGGAAGAGCGCCGGAAAACATTGTAGATACCGGGTCGCAAGGCAAGGGTTTCAGAAGCACCGAAAAGCAAATGAGCTGAGGCAGGTGAAATTCCTAGCCGGTGAAAGTCCGTAGGGAAGCGTGTTCCCCCTAGCCTATGCTTACGAAAGGAGTGCGGGTTCGAATCCCGTCAGAGGCATATGCTCTACAAATCCTCCAAATGTTAATCTGAATTATCCCTTCTGTTGCATCCTATCCAATAGATAATCATTTACGACTATGTATAAATAAATAAGACCAGGCTCAATCGAATTGAGTACCTGGCCCAACTTGCTTGGTTGTAGAAATAGGAATTGAAAAGACATTGCTAGTATAACGTAGCGGCCTGAACAATTTCTGAACATGAGAAGTATTTGTAAAATACATTTTTCTCTCATCCAATACTTGTTTGCAATAGGTAAAATTTATCAAGTATTATCTCATATGACTGTCCTAAATATAATTCATTATGTGCCTTTGACTTTATGATAATATATGCTTTTTACATAATAGGGATAATATTCTAAATTTGTATAACGGTTGTTAACTTTTTTGAAGCTCTTTTAGCAGTAATTTTAATTCTTCTGAGCCTATTTTATTAATATGAAGCAAATTCATTATATTTTCTATTGCATTTATTTTATTGTCAAATGCTAATGTAATCTTGTCATGATAGTCTTTCATCATGCTTCCTGGATTTAGCTCATTTAATTTCCCTTCTGCGTTTCGGAGAATTTCTAAACCATCCTCTAAACGCTTTGTAGTTAAATCATTTTCATCAGTATTATCACTATTCAAATTCCTAAAAAACGCTAGAGTTTCTTTTAATATTTCATTCACCTGCTCTATATAGTCATTCAATGTAATATCCCCCAATCTACCTATATCATAGGATAAATAGGATGTTTTGTCATTTCGAAAAATCACTACCAATTTAGCTGTTTAAATACTCAATGATGCGAAAGTAGTAAAATAATTCCTCTTGATGAAATCTCATGACATATTTAGCCTTTGAGAATATGCGCCTCAATCATGTTATGGGCTTTTCATATTTATTAGTATAACTTTTTAGTCTGTAGCGAATAGTAATAGTGGTGCAAACACACCTATTAACTACGATGGAGGGATATTTTATGAATAATATTCGTGAAGGATTAATCCCAACAATTTTAGGGTCTGCTGTTACTGCTACTGGTTATGCATTAAAGCAAAAAAGTGGTTCTAACAAAATGATTGCCAATACTGTATTCGGTTTCGGTTTAGCGCATATTGTATTAGGTGCAATAGACCTTATTGAACATCGTCGTTAAGAATAGGAGAGCTCATTTTCGAGCTCTCTTTTTGATTATCAATAGAAATAACAGATTAAACTCCATTCATTTTACCTTATGTTAATTTTTACATTTAATTATGGATTATTATATTTTAAAACTATACATCCCCTTTATTTTCCAATAAAATAAAGGAATAGCTTTAAAATATTAGGAGATGTAAAATAAGGAATTACTTTAATCTTGATACTATTCATATTATTCAAACATAAACTTCATCGAATGGGGATCGTGTTAATAAAACTAATAAATGAGGGGTAAAAATATGATAAATCCAATTACTTCTACCATTGTCTTTTTTTCATATTTAATACTATTAATTATTTTGAGAATTGTTTTCTTCCATTTTGCTTTCAAAACACATAAACGGCCGCTTTCAATGTTTTATGATACGACACTTTTTATTGCAACGACAATATGGCTAATTACTATTAGAGAAATCATTTGGTTTAATTACGAATCATCCATACTTTGGCTAGGTGCAATACTTTATCTAGTAGCCATTTGTGATTTTGGCTATAATATTTATCAATTAAAAAATATAAAGCATTCAACAAATTGAATTCGTTGAATGCTTTCAAAGGTTACTCTAGATGTCTAAAGGGATCTTTCAGTACACTTATTTTACTTCTTCCATAAACGTTCTAAGATTTTCAACTATTTCTTTAGATCTGGTATGGTGTAAATAGTGTCCTCCCTCAAGTGTCATCACTTTTCCATGTACTGAGTGTTTGACCTGCTCTTTGTGCAGATTTATCCAGTTTTCAACAGTTTCGTCTTCTGTCACAAATAAAATAAGCGGTAGCTCTTTAGGGAATGTTAGATTTTCAGCTGCAGTAAAGTTTTTATAAAAGTTTTTCATTTCATTAGAGGTGCTGGTATTATAAAAGTTTTTAAGCGTAATCATTCTCGTTTGCTCTTTTGTTTCGTCATCATAGGGTAGTCCTGCATATGGATCTGTATCTTCTAGTTTTAACATCAATCTGCCTATACCTGATTTTTTAAGAAATTGAAATGTTTTTATAGGAAACTTTGTATCCATACCACCCTGTGTTGGTACACTGCTGTCAATACCTACAAATGCACTGACCTCGCTTGGATATTTATTAACATAATCTAATCCGTAAATACCTGCAATGGAATGACCCATAAGCATATATTGGTCAATATTCAATTGTTGTAGGGCTTCATGAATTTCACTTACAATATTGTCCGTGCTTCGTTCTGTATCGGTATCATCACTTAAACCGTATCCAAAAGGCTCAATGATGACGACCTTATAATATGGAGCTAGCTCTTTCACAAGCGGCTTAAAATCAAGTGCCGGGGCCGCTGTTCCAAAACCTGGTAGAAGTACCACTGTTTCTTCACCATTTCCTTGAATTGTGACATTCATATTTTGTCCGTTTACGGATACAAGCTGACCATAGGATTCTATTTTTCCTTGTTCTATTTTGTTGCAAACAATATTTACGATAAATACAATCGCTAGTACAAGGACAATTGCCACAGCTATTATGCCAATTGATTTAAGTATAATTTTTAATACTTTATTCATCTGTAGACACGAGAGGTTAGAAAACCGTTGAGGTCGTTTTTCACCTGTACTCGTGCTTTCCCTCCTTTTCATAACACCATGATGATTCCTGGTGGCTTATTCCAGCTTCTTTATGGGCTGTTAACGAAAGTATATATGATGAAGATGTATTCTCTATGACAACAATATGAACGCAATATGAACAGCAAAAAAATGTTACAACCTATGTGCACAAGTCGTAACATTTAGAATTGGTTTTATGCTGTTGGTATTATAATTGGTAATGTGACAATGAAAGTTGTTCCTTGCCCGAGTTGGCTTTGCACTTGGATGTCTCCCTGATGAAGTGATACAATCTGTTTCACAATAGCCAATCCCATACCACTACCCTCATACTTACGGCTATGGGAGCGATCAGCCTTAAAAAACCGCTCGAATATACGCTTTTGATCCTCTAAAGAAATTCCAATGCCCATATCAGCTACTCGCACTATTACGTGATTGGCCTCTTGTTCTATGCTGACATCAATTATGTCACCGTCACTTGAAAATTTGATGCTATTGGTAAGAATATTTGTCCATACTTGATTTAATTGATTATAATCTGCCATTAGGCGGACAGCCTGTAAATTGACATTAAAATGGATGTTGCGAGCAGACCATTGCGGCTGAATGGCGATGATAACTCGTCTAATTTGTTCATCAAGACTAAATGAGGCAAGCTGTAATGGCTGGGCCTTCGATTCAAGCAAGCTCAGCTTTAGCAGGCTATCACTCATCTTGGACATTCGATTGGCTTCAGCAATGATAATATCGAGATAACGGCTTTTCTCGTCTTCAGAGAGGTCGACTTGCTTCAGTGCTATAGCATAACCGGATATTGAAGTAAGTGGCGACTGTACTTCATGAGAGACGTTGGATACAAAATCTCTTCGCATCTGCTCAAGCTGCTGTAAATCGTGTGCCATTTCTTCAAAGCTCCGAGCCAAGGTACCTAGCTCACCCGTTTGCTTAATATTCAGCTCGACATTGAAATCTCCTCCTGCTATATGCCTAGTAGCTTTTGTTAATTTTTTGATTGGCTTTACAAAAAACATCGCCGCTACTAAAAACACTAGGCTTCCTAATACAAGGGCGTATGTTGAAAAATTCAATATCAATTTTATTGCAAACGAGGTAGAAGGTAAGGAGATTGGTTCTACAAACATCGCTTTGGTACCCATTTCAGTTGTTAAAGGCATTCCTAAGAGAATAGATGAAACACCACTTGACTCCACTTGAACAACCTCTCCAGACAATACTTTGCTGACCTCTTCATTTGTCACATCTGCAAATTTATCGCCGTCCGACTCTCCGAAACTTTGAAACTGCCCCGTTTCTTCATAAATGCGTATATGATAAGATTTGAGCTGATTCATTTCGCTTACGAATTTCTCCGCTTCATGATACGGTAATGTATCAAAGATTAGCGCAATGTCCTGTCCAAAGTTCAGTAAGGGGATTTGCAAGTTTTCGTTCAATTTATCTTTAAATATCCATGTTGCCACGAAAAAGGAAATGATTGTACCACCTATTACGGCAACTAAGAACGTTACTACGACACGTGTATATAAAGATCGAATCATCCAGTAACCTCGAGTCGGTAGCCAAGCCCACGTACCGTCTCTATTTGAAATTCTGTTGAAGTTGCGAATCTCTCCCGTAGGCGCTTTATATGTACATCGATTGTTCGATTATCTCCTGTAAAATCAAGCCCCCAAACCTGATCGATCAGCTGCTCCCGTGTATAGACTTGCCCCGGTGTTTCAGCAAGCTTGTATAGCAATTCAAACTCTTTGAGCGGCAGCGAAATAGACTCGGCTCCTCTCATAACCTTATACGTTTGACGATCAAGTGTAATAGTACCAAGCCTAATAGTCTGTGTTGTGCCAATTTTGTAGCGCTTTAGTAATGCTTTTATACGCACCGTTAACTCTAACGGATCAAAGGGCTTTGTCAAATAATCATCCGTTCCTAGTTCGAAACCTTTCACCTTCTCCCACGTTTCACCTCTTGCAGTCAGCATAAGTAACGGGAGTTCAGTATTTACTCTACGTAGCTCCTTACATAAAGCCCAACCATCCATCGTCGGCATCATTATATCAAGTACTACAAGATCAATTTGCGTTGTGTGATAAATGGTCAGCGCCTCTTTACCATCCTTTGCTTCGATTGTTGTGAATCCATCCTTGCGCAAAAATAAGCAGACGAGTTCGCGAATGTTCGCATCATCGTCAGCAACAAGTATAGTAGGCATTCGTTTCCTCTTTTCCATTCTAGATTTACGTTACAATTATACAATAAATAGCATTCTATTACCTTTTGGAGCTAGCATCCGTTTTCAACATTATCTTTGCACAAAAAAAGACTGTAAACAAACATGTGTTTGTCTACAATCTACGCAATCTATTTATACAATTCCTTATAAACAATCACTTTTAAAGCCATAATCTCTTCGTCTGTTAATTTTCCTTGAACTTCCTGAAGAACCTCATCCCTTGTCATTGAACCATTTTGCACTTTTTCTCGAATAGTGTTCAGCTCCGAGATTCCCACTTTTTGAATTAAGACTTTGGTAGCCTCTTCTTTTGTTGTAAACGGTAATTTACTGCTGTCAGCCGTTTTTGCCTCCTCCATAAACGATTTTAGTTCAGGATCACTTTCAATCGTATTCTTAATTTCTTCGATTTCACCACTATTCTTTAATTCTGTTGAAACCGTCTCCACTATTTTATCGGAGGCAAACTTCGTACCGTAGTGATACACTCCGTAACCAATAACGCCAAGGAAAATTAGAAATATTAATAGGAATTTAATGAATCTCATATCTCACACTCCTTTATCCTAAAGATAATAATACTATATAGAATGCTGAGAAGAGAAATGATAGCCTTTGGTGGATAGTGGGGACATGAAAATTTGGTTGATTATTTGCAAATTTCTTAGACAACAAACATTAAAAGTTGGCATCTTAGATAAACCAATTACTGTAGATATACATTTCATCCCCTAAAATGGATGAACCAATTTTAGAGGGATTTTTAGTTGATTGTTTGGATTAAACAAACTTATTTTACAAAATAATAGTATAATATAACAGCAATCAATATATTGGGGATAGCCATTAGAAATGAATTAGCAGTAAATTTATTTCTCTCATCCCTATGCTCCCTTGTTTCAGTAGCTAAGTTTGCACGCATACGATCGCCACTCACCATTGAGCCTGACATAACCATTGCAATTACAATTAACGCACAGCCAATGATTCCTGAAATGAAATAGGCTCTTTCCATCCCCCATAGAAGCATCGATATCGAGACACCTATGATGGATAAAATTGTGCCAATGAATAAATATTTCATCTAAACACCCCCATTACCTATAATACGATTGCCTTCCATATTTTGTTTCAACTATGGAAAATTTCAACCAAAAAGACGATAATAGACTATGAAGAAGATATATATCTACATAAAGTGAGGTGAATTTCCTTGACGATAAGCTCATTATCTAGTGAGAATTTATTGATTACACAAAAACTATTACAAGATGTTTCTGATAATAAGAAATTAAATTTATCTGCAGAACAAAAAATTGCCTTTAAGGAAGTATTAACTGAAGCTCTTTTAGGCAATGGCATTAATACTATTTCTGACATACAGAAACAATCCATCATCAATGAACTAAAAAAATCAAATGGTCTCAATAATTATCTTTATGGTCTCAATCCAACAACATTGGATGGCAGCAATGTATCGACAATTCAACAACAGATTTTTAACAGTTTAGGGCTTTCGAATCCAAACACCCTATCCACGTCTAATGCTTTATTGACTGCCCTTAGCAACACTGTAGCAAATGAAAGTGCTACCTCAAAAATTGGGAACAATGCTGCGACAAAGACAAAAGCAATGGCATCCTATCGACAGCAATCTCCTATTAGTTTGAGTACAAATATGGGTGCCTTGGCCTCAAGGATTGGCGACATTAGATCAGGCTTTTTTATTTAAAAGGTTATCTTCTTCTCGTTAAAGAAACGGCATAATGCCCTCCCTTTAACACTTCATACTAAAAAGCAGGATTCTCTTTGGAAGGGGAATCCTGCTTTTAGAAGTTTTTCTATTCCTAACTCAATTTTTACTTAACATATTTTAAATACTTTTTAACAAAATCTACGATGTAATACACTTCCTCTTCGGTAATATTTAACAAATTAGAAACTCTTTGTCGTTTTGCAGGGGATTTTAATTGTTCCTTCACTTGATCGATTCTCATATATTTACATTTCCGTGGATTCACTTGATCCCTAATTTGCTTGTATCGAGTGTAAGCGTAGCGAGCAAGTGCATTCAGCATTTCGCGCTCCTGCTCATCTCTTTGCTGATTCTTAGCAACTGCATCGATTATCTCAGTATCGAATGTCCATGTACCATCTGTAAATTGCATAGTACCACCTCTCTAATTACTGTCATGGTCCTTAAACCATTAATCATTCTCCTAATCTTAGTAAATGCATGATAAAAAGCCACACCTAGTTAGATGTGACCCCTTGTTTAATTTTTAAATGTATCTGATTAATTGAGCGACTTTTGGGTTTGCGTGAGCAGTTTTTCTATCGTGCCGAGCGACTTTTGGGTTCATCTGAGCAACTTTTCTGTCGAGCCGAGCGATTTTTGGGTTCAACTGAGCAGTTTTTCTGTCGTGCCGAGCGACTTTTGGGTTCATCTGAGCAGTTTTTCTATCGAGCCGAGCGACTTTTTGAGGTTAGTATAAAAAGTGGA
>NZ_DKJS01000037.1:0-62484 GCF_002455205.1 Lysinibacillus sp. UBA6686
GGGTCGCTGATATTACCTATATACGAACGCTGGAGGGATGGGTGTATTTAGCGAGTATTATGGATCTGAGCGATTTCCCTCCTTGTCTGAGTAGTATCCGATTCTCTCCTACAAATTTTTACCTCACCTAAGCTAGGATTTTTTAATTGCCCTTTAAATAATAGAATGTCTTATTATTACATCCTTCTTTTTTCTTAGAAAATTCCTGTAGCACCCTTTTTGTAAGATGTCGATTCGATAATGCTAAAAAATAGCGTGCAGTTTGTGTATTAATTTTCTCATCAATCAATAAACAAAAATCCTGCAATGCTTGATGATGTGCGAATTTGTCATACATGTTGCAAGCTGGACAAAACCAACTATACTTTTGCCGGATTACTTTTGATTGATTACAATGTCTGCAGAATATCCCCTGTTGAAGAGCTTTGGGGTCAATTTTGTAGTAGGAACATAATGGGGAAGGTTGAAAAGCACGATGATGCTTTAATAAGAGATTTGCTATTTGAGATTTTGGAATCGTTCCTTTGGATTTATTTTCATTTAAATGTTGTCTTAGAAAATAAGACAATTCACGCCTCATTAAAACTGGAAACTTTCCTTGTTCATAATAAATTTCAGCATTATTAAAAGGGAAAACAATAATTCCTGTCACTGCTATTTGGACCTCAAACTGCTTAAAAAAGGAATTTAATCCATAAATATAGTCCTCGAGTTGAATTTCTGGGTGATTAAAAATATGTTTGTCACCATTTTCTAATATACGAACCATCTGTCTCGGGTGATGCTTCAATTCAATCCTCCCACGAATATTTTTACTTTCAATCACTACTACATCATAAGGAGTAATAACTACAACATCAAGCTGAATAGGAATAGGCTCAAACAAGGTAATATTATGCAAAACATAGATTTCCAGTGTCTGTGATAACTTTTGCAATTCATTTATTATACATTGTTCACCAAAATCCCCTGCTTCTAATTGCTGTAATTCTTGCGAAACTTTTATATGTAGCGGATGACTTGAGTCCAAACGATGAATCATTGCACGTAATCCTGGTAGCATTGTTGCATGTTCAAATGGTTTTAATATCATGAAATTTTCCTTTCTTTTTGCTTAGACTATAGCAAGTTTTATCTTCATTGCAAATAGCCTTTTTTAAATTAAAAATTTAATCACTTTAAATTTGCTTAAAAGAATAAAATTAAGAAAATTTGTGGATATTTGACCCTCCCCAGTTAATTTTACAATGGACCGAAGCGGTTCTTAACCATACTTGAGCGACTTTTTACTTTTTTTGGGCGCCTCTTGACCATACCCGAGCGACTTCTTACTCTACCTGAGCACTTCTTGACCATACCCGAGCGTCTTTCTTACTCCACCTGAGCACTTCTCGACCATACCTGAGCAACTTTTTACTCTACCGGAGCCGTTCTTGACCCTACCCGAGCGATTCCACTCTCAAGCTGAGCAATTCTTTTCTTAACGCGCCACCTTAAAACATAACAAAAACGCATCCTCACAAACAGGATGCGTTTTCTTGTTTAAAGGGTCATCATATAATAGACACCGACTGCTAAAAATGCGATGCAGACAACGATTAGAATTTTCGCCAATTTTTCCATGTCATGACACTCCTATGCAATACTTGCCCCAATCACAAACGATAGACCTACTGAAATGGTGAAGGAAATAAAGCCGACTGAGCGATTATCATTCGCAATTTCTTGATCTACATTAAAGCGTGGAGTCATGAATTCAAATAAAAAATACGCCACAATCAGTAATGTAAAGCCAAAAAGACCCCAGCCAATCATTTCGCTTAATGTGCTGTGTCGAGCAATGGAGTAGCGGAAAATATTGCAAATCCCCAAAATTTTCCCTCCAGTTGCAAGTGCTACAGCAACATTGCCATTTTTTATTTCTTCCCAATTTTTATATTTCGTAACGACTTCGAACAATGCCATCGAGACGACTAAACATAACACAACAACACTAAAATATCCTGCCGTTTCGATAATCGGATATCGCCAAAAGCTAGAATTCAGCATTTTCTCCGTCCCCTTTACTGCTTATTTCAATTCCACAACCGTGACGCCAAAGCCACCCTCACCTGCTTCACCAAAACGGAAGGATTTTACACGCTTATGCTTTTTCAAATAGTTTTGAATTCCTTGACGCAATGCACCTGTACCAACACCGTGAATAATCGAAACACGCCCATAATTAGCTAGTAGGGCATCATCAATATACTTTTCTGTACGCAAAATAGCATCCTCGAAACGTTCACCACGGAGATCTAATTCTAATTTCACATGGCTATTTCGGTTTTTAACACCTGCAATACGTTGCACGGGTTCTTTTTCTGGCTTGATGTATTCAAGGTCACTATCCGAAATTTTCATTTTCAAAATGCCCATTTGCACAATCCATTCGGAATCAGACACTTTTTCCAGTAAAGTACCCCGTTGACCATAGCTTAACACCTTTACCTCATCTCCGACAACTAGGTTTTGAGCGCGAGCCTTCACTTGGGCTGCTTTCTTTAGCACTTTATTATTATCTAGAGGCGTCGCATCTTCTAAGCGTTTACGAGCTTCAATAAGCTCATGCTCTTTCACGACCTGGTCCGCATTTTTACGCATTTCACGCAATTCAGCTATGATTGATTCAGCTTCTCTCTTTGCCTCATCGACAATTTTACGAGCCTTTTCCTTCGCTTTTTTATCGAGTGCCTCTTTCCGCTCCTCATAAGCCTGTAGTTTGTCCTGCAGCTCTTTGCGTAAGGCTTCGGATTCCATCAGTAATTCATGAGATCGCTCTGCATCATCCTCGGATTGGCGTCGTGTCTCCTCAAGTGAAGCAATCATTGACTCCACTTCATGACGATCTGTGCCTGTAAAGCCTTTCGCTCTATCTATAATAGATTCTGGTAGGCCAAGACGGCTTGAAATTTCAAATGCATTGGAGCGGCCCGGAACACCAATAAGTAGACGGTATGTTGGACTCAAAGTTTCAATATCAAACTCCACACTTGCATTGGCAACACCAGGACGATTATACCCATAAGCTTTTAATTCTGGATAGTGAGTCGTTGCCATCACACGAGCTCCTCTTCCATGTACTTCATCTAAAATAGAAATAGCAAGAGCTGCACCCTCCTGTGGGTCTGTCCCAGCACCTAGTTCATCGAAGAGCACAAGTGACTCATGATCAAATTTTTGTAAAATGTCTACAATATTCACCATATGTGAGGAGAACGTTGATAGTGATTGCTCAATAGACTGTTCATCACCAATATCAGCAAATAACTGCTTGAAAACTGCTAATTCTGAACCATCAAGAGCAGGTACAGGTAATCCAGCCTGTGCCATCAAAGTACATAATCCAACTGTTTTTAACGTTACAGTTTTCCCACCAGTGTTTGGTCCTGTAATAACAATTGCCGTAATGTCTTTGCCGAATTCAATATCATTGGCAACTGCAATGTCAATCGGTAAAAGTGGATGACGTGCACGTACTAGACGAATATAACCGTCGTTATTCATTTTTGGCATTGTACATTTGTTTGCTTGCCCATATTTCCCCTTCGCTAAAATAACATCTATCTCACCAAGTACTTTCACTAAATTAAATAAATCAGGGGCTACTTCCTCTACCATAGCACTTAAAGCAAGTAAAATGCGTTCAATTTCAGCTTGCTCCTTCATTTTTAGTCGATGAATCTCATTATTTGCTTGTACAACCGAATCTGGCTCGATGAATAATGTTTGCCCCGAAGACGATTGATCATGCACAATTCCACCATAATGATGACGATACTCCTGTTTAACAGGAATAACGAAGCGATCATTCCGAATCGTTACAAGTGCATCTGACAGCATTTTTGCAGCATTACTGCCACGTATAAGGCTTTCAAGCTTTGAACGAACCTTAGCCTCCTCTGCACGCAAAGATTGGCGAATGGAACGTAAAGTTTGACTTGCTGAATCTAGCACGGAACCATTGTCATCAATACAATTGTTAATTTCGTGCTGCAAGCCAGTTAAAACAGGCATTGCCTCCTTTTTAGTGATGAAATGTGGAATCTCAATCACTGCTTCTGATTCAATATCCTCAATGAAATTACGAAGAATTCTACTAGCACGAATCGTACTTGAAACTTCCATCAATTCCATCGCTGAAAGCATACCACCGATTTGTGCACGTCTTGCGGCAGGGCGTACATCAAAAATTCCACCCATCGGTACATTGCTTTTTACACGTAAAATGGAAAGTCCTTCATCCATTTCCTCTAATAATTGTACAACTTTCTCATAGTCTGTCTGTGGTACAAGCTCATCAATAGCTGTTTTGCCAATGGATGAAGTACAGTATGTAGCCACTTGCTGACGTACTTTATCATATTCTAGTGTTTTCAATGCGCGTTCTGCGATCACTGAGAACACCTCCTCAACCTATTTATTTCGTCGAATAAACGCCTCAAATTGTTCCCGCGTCCATGTATTCACAATCATATCCTTTTTCAACCATGCTTTGTTTGCATAACGAACCCCTATATCCATAAAACGTAAATGAGCAATATCATGGGCATCGGTATTAATGGCTACAGGCACACCAGCTACCATGGCCATTTCTAAATGCTCCACACATAAATCAAGACGATATGGATTAGCATTTAACTCTAAAATTTTACCATATTCCTTCGCCCAAGCAATTAATTGTTCCATATCGGGATTATAACCTTGACGATCCTCAATAATGCGACCTGTAGGATGCGCAATCATATGCACATATGGATTTTGCATCGCCGTTAGTAAACGTGCCATTATTTTTTCCTGAGACTGTGTAAAGCTAGAATGGATGGAGGCAATCACAAAATCTAACGCTTTCAATACTTCATCTTCAAAATCAAGGGTCCCATCTGGTAAAATATCCATTTCTGTTCCTGCATATAAATGAAATTCCGAATGTGCCTTATTAAATGCTTCAATTTCAGCACGTTGCTTTATTAAACGTTCAGGCGTTAAACCATTTGCTACCTTTAAAAATTGCGAATGGTCCGTTATAACGCTATATTGATAACCTCGTTCGATTAAAGCCTCGCCCATTTCTGCCACAGAATAGGCTCCATCTGACCATGTTGTATGCATATGCAAATCTGCCTTGATATCCTCTAGTTTCACTAAAGTTTGAATATCCTCAGTTTTATCAAACTCCGTTGTACCAGTGCGTATGCTTGGCGGGATAAACGGTAAATCAAAATGGGCAAAAAACGCTGCTTCATCTTTAAAGGTCAATACGTTCCCGTCTTCCTGCTCAACACCATATTCACTAATCTTCTCACCACGTGCTTTTGCAATTTGACGCATACGAACATTATGTTCCTTAGAGCCTGTAAAATGATGTAAGGCAGTTGCATATTCCGCATCCTTTACTAAACGGAAATCCACACTTATTGGCTCGTCTAAATCTAATACGACAGAAATTTTCGTATCGCCAGCTGCTACCACTTCCTGTATCGAAAGCTTATTCAGCAGTTGCTCACGAACAGCCTCAACTACTTCTGTTACAACAATAAAATCAATATCCTTACTTGTTTCCGCAGCCCGACGGAAGCTTCCAGCAACTGAAAAACGTTCTACTTCCTTCATACTACCTAGAAGTGCTTCTATTTGTAAAACAACAGGCTCCAGTTGCCATATTGGTAAACGCTCTGAACGATTAGCTAAATTGGCAAGCTCCTTTAATATTTTTTCTTCTGTTTTCGCTGCAAAGCCTGCTAGCTCACGAACTTTACATGCCTCACATGCTGCCTTTAGACTTTCCGCAGAATCAATTCCTAGCTCTTGATGAAGCTTGGCTATTTTTTTCCCACCTAATCCAGGTAATTTTAATAAGGGTAGTAAGCCTTTAGGAACAACTTCTTCTAATTCCTTTAATAGACTTGATTGTCCAGTTGTCATTAAATCTTCAATGACAGCGGCAGTTCCTTTACCAATTCCTTTAAGTTTCGTTACATCCTCCATCTCACTTAATGAGCGTTCGTCTCCCTCTAGAGCCGCAGCTGCTTTTCGAAAGGCTGATACTTTAAATGGATTTTCCCCCTGTAATTCCATATATAATGCGATTTTTTCAAGTGTTCGAATAATTGTTTTTTTGTTCAACAGAAGTTCCTCCTATCGTAAAAACACTTCTCTCACAGCCGAGAGAAGTGCAAAGTTTACTATTGCATATAAATATACCACCAGTTTTGAAACATCTTTGTAATAATTGGTGTATGCTCCAAAATAAGACCACTTATCAATGACTTCGATATTAACCCTTGAATAAAATCAACTGGCAATAAAGCAAGAATGTATAGCAAAATAAACATAATTAAATAGTTTTCAATCATGCCAAACAATGCTCCAAGCCAACGATTTAAAGTATTTAACACTGGTAAATACGCTATAAAATCAAAAATCGACGCAATAATTTGCAAGGAAATTTTCACAGCGAAGAAAATAACAGCGAAGGCAATGACACGGTAAAATGTGCTGTCTAAATCCAGACTATCTATGACTACACCAAGACTACCTGAATCTGTTACACCTGGATATGGAATCCAAAACACAAATTTTTGTGCTAATGGCTTATAATAAATATACGCAACAATGATGGCAACTATAAAGCTGACAATATGCATCATCTGAACGATGAAACCTCGTTTTGCACCGATAATAAGTCCAGCTAATAGCACCGCCAATATGATTAAATCTAGCATTCACTTCAACCCTTTAATTTTTTCAATTCTTCTTCTAGTCGCTCCATCTGCTCTTTTAATAGTAAATAATCGTGAACAGTATTTACTGCTGTTAGAACAGCTAGTTTTGTACTATCAAGTGAGGGGTTATGTAAATTCATTTCGCGCATACGGTCATCAACAATTGAAGCGACAAGTCGCATATGTCCAATGGATTCAGAGCCGACCATTTTATATGTGTGACCATATATTTCCACAGAAATTTTATTCTTTTCTTGATTTTCCATAGTCGCACCCTCCTTTTTTCATCTTTATGTTCACGATTTTTTTAGTTGTGAACAGCATCACACAAAAAAGCTATTTATTATCATACCATGAATGATATAAAATTGTGAACAATGAGGACAGAAAGGGACGATTAAATGTCAAATATTGTGCTTTCAATATCACCAAATATACAAAAAGAAGTGATGGCCTTCTATGCAAGCCATTATATAGAGCGAAAGGCACCTGGTGTTATCTTTGCCGCAAAGCTTCCAGATACAGCAATCACCATGTACAAATCAGGTAAATTAATGTTTCAAGGGGGAGGAGCTGAACGAGAAGCAGCTCGCTGGGGCAGTAGCATCCCTAGTCCGCCAAAAGCTTCAGCCATAGGTGCAAAGGGAGATGTTTTGCCTGATGGCTTTGCTACAATGTCAGTGCTCGGCTCTGATGAAACTGGCACTGGCGATTATTTCGGTCCAATGACTGTAGCAGCTGTTTATGTTCCTGCAACGAAGATTGAGCTTGTCAATGAGCTTGGGGTAAAAGATTCAAAAATGCTAACAGATGACTATATGCGTAAAATAGCGCCAGATTTACGTGCTGCCTGTGTCCATAGTGTACTTGTACTGCGGAATGAGAAGTATAATAATTTACAGGCAAAGGGCTATTCACAGGGAAAAATGAAGGCAATGATGCACAATAAAGCACTTAACAATACTCTAGTGAAAATGGCACCAGAAAAACCACAGCATATTTTAATCGATCAGTTTGCTGAACGAGGCGTGTACTATAACTATTTAAAGAATGAGCGAGAAATCGTTCGAGAGAATGTGCTTTTTTCAACAAAAGCTGAGCAATTGCATGTTTCAGTCGCAACAGCCTCCATATTAGCTCGCGCGGCTTTCTTAAAGGAAATGGATCGACTTAGTGAACTGGCTGGAATTGAATTATTAAAGGGAGCTTCTGCAAAAGTAGATGCTTTAGCAGCACGTATTTGGCGTGGTCAAGGTGAGGATTTTTTACGCACTATAACGAAATGGCATTTTGCAAATACCGAAAAAGCAAGGAAAATGATTTAAATCATTTTCGCCCCGGCGTAATTGTAGCTGCCGCTCGTTAGCACATAATGTTGGTCACTCAGTCGCGAGTTGTTGTTGCTTTCGCACAGATAAAAACGTGTTGCTGTCACTTCGCTTTTGCACAGATAAATTGCCATAGGACGTGGCGTTCTTATACTGAGTTCTGCTATTTCAGTAGGTGTTTGGACACCACTGATAAGGAACCAAAACCGCATTCTCTCGCCACTGCTAGAGATGGGAGTCTTCTGTATCTACCGCTGCCACTACACTTACGAGCATAAAACATCTGCCGCTACCGCTATGCTTTCGATACAAGAAACATTTGCTGAATGAAGATAAAAAAAGACTGTCCCGTAAGACAGTCTTCCTAAATAATATTATTAACGTACTTCTGTACCTTCAATTGTTGCAATAGCTTTTAGCACCTTGTTATGTGCTGCAACAACTTCTTCATCTGTTAAAGTACGCTCTGGATCAAGGTAAGTGAGTGAGAATGCAACAGATTTTTTACCTGGCTCCATTTTTTCACCTTCGTAAACATCAAATACACGAACGTCTTTCAATAATTTTACGCTAGCTGAGTGGATAGCTGTGATGACTTCTCCTGCAGTTGTAGCACGATTCATGATTAAAGCGATATCACGAGACATTGCTGGGAATCGAGGTACCGATGTGTAGGTAAGCGATTCCTCTTGTTCAGTGGCATTTAATAATGCTACTAAATTCATTTCCATGACATATGTGTCTTTAACACCCCATGCTTTTTGTTCTGCGGGATGTAAACCACCAATAATGCCGACCTGCTCCCCATCTAAAAGAATGCTAGCTGTGCGTCCTGGATGCAAGCCATCGACTTGTGCTTGCACGAATGAAATGCGATTTTCTAAGCCTAGCTTACCAATAACGCCCTCAACAATGCCTTTTAAGACAAAGAAGTCAACTGCTTTTTTCTCACCCTGCCAAGCATGATCTAACCATTTTCCTGTTAAAACTGCTGCTACATGCTCTTCCTCATATGGCTGCCCTTCTTCTAGTTGACCAAGGAACACAGAACCAACCTCATAAAGTGCCACGCTTTCAGCTTGACGTGCTACATTATAAGCAGCTGCTTCAATTAAATGTGGAATCAGACTCTGACGTAAAGTTGAACGTTCTTCACTCATAGGCATTAACAAACGAGTGACTGGCTCAGCCTTCAATGCGAAGCGCTGTGACAATGCCTCAGATGTTAATGAATAGGTTACAGCCTGATAAAGCCCTGCTCCCTCCATAAAATTACGGACTACACGACGATGTGCTTGATATGGTGTTAAACCACCTACTTGCGTAGCACCCTCTGGTAATGTCATCGGGATTTCATCATAACCAAATAAACGAGCAATTTCCTCAACGATATCCTCTTCAATTTTAATATCTTGACGACGGGTTGGCGCATCAATTATTAACAAGCCGTTCGCTGCCTCTACACTGAATTTCAGACGTTCTAAAATAGAAAGCATATCCTCTAAAGAAATTTTCATTCCTAAACGCTCATTAATAAAGTCTGGGGACACAACAACACGGGCTGGTGTTTTATCCAGTTCATCGACAAGACATGTGCCTTCCAACACTTCCCCACCAGCAAGTTCAGCTAATAATGCTGCTGCACGTTCTGCTGCAGGTAAAACACGGTTAGGGTCAACACCCTTTTCGAAACGAGCAGAAGCATCAGAGCGCAAGCCAAGACGACGTGAAGTTTGGCGTACAGTTAAGCCATCGAAATAAGCAGATTCAATCACAACTGTTGTAGTAGACTCTGTTACCTCAGAATTTGCGCCACCCATTACACCTGCAATAGCTACTGGTTCCTTACCATTAGTAATCACTAAATCAGTCGCTTTTAATGTACGTTCTTGGTCATCTAAAGTCGTAATTTGTTCACCCTCTGTTGCTTTTCGGACAACGATTTCACCTGTTGCAAGGCTATCATAGTCAAAGGCATGAAGGGGTTGACCGTATTCCATTAAAATGTAGTTCGTTATATCAACAACATTATTGTGTGGACGAACACCCGCAGCCATTAAACGATTTTGTAGCCACATTGGTGATTCTGCAATTTTTACATTTTTCACAACTTTAGCAACGTACATTGGGTTTGCTTGCAAATCTTCTACTCGAAGCTTTAACCTGTCTTCCGCTTTTTCAGTAGATGTGTTATAGGAAATTTCCGGATATTTCACTTCTTCAGAAAGAATTGCACCAACTTCATATGCCACACCTAGCATTGACAGTGCATCTGATCGATTTGGTGTTAAACCTAGCTCTAGTACTGTGTCTCGTAAACCTAAAATAGCAAGGGCATCTGAACCAATTTCAGCATCAGCAGGAAGTACATAAATCCCCTCAGAATATGCTTTAGGAACAAGCTTCCCTTCGATACCTAGCTCTTGCAATGAACAAATCATACCATTTGATTCATGTCCACGAAGTTTCGCTTTTTTTATTTTAATGCCACCTGGTAAATGTGCACCTGGACGAGCCACAATAACTTTTTGTCCCGCATCAACATTTGGTGCACCGCAGATAATTTGTTGTAGCTCTGCTTCACCAACATCCACTTGGCAAATATTTAATTTATCCGCTTCAGGGTGTTTTTCTTTTGATACGACATAACCCACTACAACTTTATCCATTCCGTTAGCACGATCAATTACTGCATCCACCTCAATTCCAGAGCGCGTAATTTTTTCCGCTAACTGCTCAGGCACTAAATTCTGTGTACTTACATAATCTTTTAACCATTCTAATGATACTAACATTATTAATCCTCCCTTACGCCTCTGTTCGCTCGAATTGTGATAAGAAACGTGTATCACTTGTGTAGAAATGACGAATATCGTCGACACCATATTTTAACATTGCGATACGTTCTGCACCGATACCAAATGCAAAGCCTGAAACTTTTTTGGGATCATAGCCAGCCATTTCAAGCACATTTGGATGTACCATACCAGCACCTAAAATTTCAATCCAGCCTGTACCTTTACATACATTACAGCCTGAACCACCACATTTAAAGCAAGAAATATCCATTTCAACAGATGGCTCTGTGAATGGGAAGAAACTTGGACGTAAGCGAATTTCGCGATCGGCACCAAACATTTTCTTTGCTAAAGTATCTAAAGTACCTTTAAGGTCGCTCATGCGAATATTTTCGCCAATCACTAATCCTTCAATTTGCATGAACTGGTGTGAGTGTGTAGCATCATCATTGTCGCGACGGAATACTTTACCTGGGCAAATAATACGAATGGATTCACCTTTTTTCTCTTCCATTGTTCGAGCTTGCACTGGAGATGTGTGCGTACGTAATAATATTTCCTCGGAAATATAGAACGAATCTTGCATATCACGAGCAGGGTGCCCCTTCGGTAGGTTTAGTGCTTCAAAGTTATAGTAATCCTTCTCCACTTCAGGACCTTCTGCAATTTCATAGCCCATACCAATAAATAAATCTTCAATTTCTTCAATGACACGTGTCAATGGATGACGATTTCCTACTTTAATTTCTCGGCCTGGTAAAGTGACATCAATCGACTCACTTGCTAATTTTTCAGCAATTGCCGCTTCCTCAAGCACAGTTGCCTTTTCCTCTAAAACAGCTGTTACCTTTTCACGAACTGTATTCACTAAGGCACCCATTTTAGGGCGTTCCTCTGCTGATAATTTCCCCATCCCTTTTAATAAATCTGTAATAGGTCCTTTTTTTCCCAGATACGCTACACGCACATCATTTAACTCTTTTAAAGTTGCTGCTGCTTCAATTTTAGCAAGTGCTTCTTGCTCTAATTGCTTTAATTGCTCTTCCATGTGTAAATCCTCCTTGTTCAAATCAATTTCACTTTGGCATTTTTGTAGTTATCGCTTAGCCTTCACTACAGATTCTGAATTGTCCTATACCATGTTTCACTTCCGCTACAGGATAAATGTCAGCTTTTTAATGGCATAAAAAAACTCGCCCCTAAAAAAGGGACGAGGACATATTCGCGGTACCACCCTAGTTATTGCAAGACAAACGCCAAGCAATCACTTCATTGACATAACGACTAGATTAAAGCCGGCTTACCTTTACAGCATTTTGCTGGTCCCGGTAGCTGCTCGCGGGCTGAATTCAAAACTGCATTGGTTCTGCGCTGGCTCTCAATCTCCGGCCCACGCTCCCTGTCGTCCATTCACAATCTTTACTACTTCCCGGTCAAAGCATTCTCATATTCAAGTTTACAATTTAAAAGTGATTATACAATACTATACTCATGCAAATCAAGGGGCATCTTCCCATTATTAAGGATATTAATGATTCCAAAGTTTTTGAACCCTTCAATATGACAACGCATCCATTGATTTGAGCAATCTATCCTTCACTTTAGTTATTCTATCCATCATTTTGATAGTTCTATCCGTTATTTAACAAAACCATATAATACAATTCCTGTTGCCACCGCTACATTTAATGATTCTGCCTGTCCAAAAATAGGAATTATAATATTTTGATCGGCCATAGCAAGCAATTGTGGGTGGATGCCGCTGCCTTCATTGCCCATCATGATGGCAAAAGCACCTGTATGCTGAATATCGCTGTAGATAACCGCATCTTCATCTAATGCCGTTCCAAATACTGGTACACCATTTTCCTGTAGCTGCTCTATCCAATCCTCCAACTCACCTCTAAGTACTGGAATGTGAAAATGTGAGCCCTGTGCAGAACGAAGTGTTTTAGGATTATACATATCTGCACAGCCCTTGCCTAATATAACTGCATCCAAGCCCGCAGCATCTGCCGTACGAATCATCGTTCCTATATTCCCAGGATCTTGTACAGCATCAATCAGTAATACCTTACGCCATGAAGCCATTACATCTTCCTTTAGTAAAGGCTGCTTACAAACGGCAAATACTCCTTGTGAGGTCTCCGTTTCAGCAAACTCCTTCGCAACAGCTACAGTCACTTCAATGATGGCAATATCGTCAATTGGCCAAAGCATTGGTAAATCTACACCTTCACGCACAATAAGCTGCAATACCTGCTCTTTATTTTTTAATGCTTCCTCTACTAAATGGAATCCTTCGACTATAAATTCTCCAGAACGTTCACGCTCTTTACGTGTCGTCGCTAGTTTCTTCCAGTATTTCACTAATGCATTTTGCGTAGATTCAATTCTTTTCATCGTACCTCGTACCGCCCTTTTCCTATTTACTGTTTTTTATTATACAGTAGAAAATAACAATTTACATCGTCATGGAAACTCTGTTTTTAATGAAGACAGCTTTTATTTTAAGTAACAAAAATTTCAAACTACATGTTATAATCTACAATATTTCATAAAAAAATTTTAGGATGAAGAAAATGAAAAAACATATACACGTAGTAGGCGCAATTATTGAAAATGACAAGAATGAAATCTTTTGTGCATTACGAAATCCTCACATGGTACTCGCTAACTACTGGGAATTTCCTGGCGGTAAAATAGAAGTAGGGGAAACGTCGAAGCAGGCATTGGCCCGTGAAATATTAGAGGAATTTAATTGCTCTATAGAGGTGAATGAAAAAGTAGAAGATACCACATATGAATATCAAGAATTCATTGTGCGCCTAGAGACATTTAAAGCCACGATAATTAGTGGAGAACCACTTGCTTTAGAACATACTGAAATCAGATGGGTAGCTCGACACCAACTGTTAGAATTAAACTTCGCTCCAGCGGACATCCCTTCTATAAAAAAATTGCTAGCAGAAAAATAACAACAAGATGGCAATTAAGTAATTTTCTTAATCGCCATCTTGTTCATAAAAATCCCCTTTATCCCACTCTAAATACTTGTTAAATCTATACTATGTGTAACGCGGTTTCGACCATTTTCCTTAGAGGCATATAGAGCCTTATCAGCTCTTTGTAAAATGGTAGTCTCATTATCCGTTTTGATAGCAGTGGCAATACCGACGCTCACTGTAATTCGCCCAGTTTGCCACTTTGCTTGTTCTACAGCTTGTCGCAATTGTTCTGCAATAGCTTTTGCCTCGTTCTGATCGGTTTCTGGTAAAATAACAACAAATTCTTCTCCACCATAACGTGCAACGATATCTAAAGAACGAGCTTGATTTTTTAATAGTTGTGCTAATTGTGCAAGAACTTCGTCTCCTACTTGATGACCAAATGTATCATTTACCTTTTTGAAGTGATCAATGTCTAAAATAAAAAGTGAGAAAGGTGAAGCTGATTTTTCATTGTTGGACAATTGTTCTTCTAGTTTCTCTTGAAAATACCTTCTATTTTTCAAACCGGTTAGCTTATCTGTTTCAGATAATTCTATTAATGTTGCATTCATTGAAAGCAACTCAGCCTGTTTTTGTTCGATTTCTAGATGAATTTGCTCTAATTTTGCTAAAGCTTGTTTTTTCTCAGTATAGGCAGCTTCCATTTGTTTTTTTGTTGAACGTAATTCAAGTTCATAATCAATTCGCTTTTTCATCTTCACTAGAATACAATCTATATACTCCAACTTATTTTCTGTAAATAACTTAGCATTCAATAAAAACGGAATAGACAATCCATCATGATGCTTCAGGCTAATAAAAAGCTCATCGATATGATTGTTTAGATTAATGCTTGGATAAAAATAAGAATGAAATATTAATTTATTTGGAGTAGACATAAGAATTTCTATATGTTTATTTATCAAATCCGCCTGCTTATAGCCCATCCATTGAAGAAAGGTTTGATTTATATCTGTGATAATCCCTTCATGGTTGATAGAAAGAAAACCACAAGGCGCATAGTTCAATCGTTTTTCCATTTTACATTTCCTTTCACAAAAATTCTGTGATACAGTGAATTGTTTCGTCTGGATGACTAATATGTGGGTAATGCCCCTTCGCCTTCATTAACCGAAATGTACTATTTTTCAGGTGACTATGTAAATATTCCCCTACCTCAATAGGTACTATGCTATCGTCTGAGCACTGCATAATAAGTGTAGGGATATTCATTTTTGCTAGGTCATCACGGTAATCTGATAAGAAGGTCACTTCTGCAAATTCTCTAGCAATCACAGGATTAGCAGCGATAAATGTTTGCTCTAATTCCTGCGATAATTTAGGAACCTCAGGATTGTTCATTGCAATTGGTGCCATATAGCTTGCCCAGCCAACAAAATTCATCTCCATCATATCCAATAGCTCTGAAATGTCACTTTGTTCAAAGCCGCCACGATAATCACCATCATTTAAATAACATGGGGATGGTCCAATCATTATTATTTTTTTGAAATATGCAGGTTGTTCAATGGATGCTAACATGCCTATCATCGAGCTAATTGAATGTCCAACGAATAGAATATTGTTCAAATTTAATGCTTCGATAATGTCTAAAATATCTTGAACATATCCCTGTAAAGAACTATATTTTTCAGAGTTATACGCGTGTAAATCTGAATTACCCGAGCCAACATAATCAAATAAAATTACTTGATAATTATCTTCAAATGCAGGGGTAATGAACCGCCACATATCTTGATCACAGCCAAAGCCATGAGCAAAAATAATAGGCTGATTCCCTTTACCAATTATTTTTACATTATTACGAACAATTACATCAGTCATCGCATTTACTCCCTTAGAAATATATGTAATATCTTCATTTTGACGTGCAGAACACTAATTATCAAGATAATTATTCATGCAAAAGGACAGCATGCATAGCTAATTTTCAGCATGCTACCCTTTTTATCTTAATTCAGCAAATGATTTTTGTATCGTTGATTAAAGCCATTTTCGATTAGGTGGGATGCTTTGAGGAAAATGAAATACATTCAATGGATCATATTTTGACTTTACCTCTCTTAATCTACGAACATTTCGGCCATAATAAGCAGTCAGCCAATCTTTAATAAAGCGATCAGGGAAATTGACATAATCCCCAGTAGTATAAGGAGACAAAGCCCGTCTGACATTTTCCACCCATCGAATGTTTTTCTCTTCTTCTTTAGGTTTTTTCCAAGATGTATTGTACTCCTGTGCCATTAAAGCATTTCTATAATAATAAGCAGTACGATTGGGTGCAACTTGACCTACAGCGCCTCCTAAAGATTGCTGCCAAATCGTTGTATTTCTATTTGGTGGTTTTGCTAAGAATTCCTTCATTTGTACAATGGCGGCATGTGGAAATGGTCTTTCAATAAAAGAACCAGATCTTTTACGAAGAGCTGGCTGGTTGCCACTTGGAATATCAAAAAATTCTACAGCCTTTAAATATGGGACTTCCTTTATCCAAATATTTCTGGGTGTTCCTATTTTCCTTAAAGGCCGTAGTAATTTCTTTAATTCTGAAGCAGAACCGACGAACTCTCCTTGTGCAACAATCTCATCTATCTCCTTTGATTTAAGCTCAATCTGGGACGTTAAGCGTTCATCTGTATATGGTGCCCATTTTTGCCATGCATCAAAGGCACGTTCAAAATCCTCCCAACCCCATGTAATAGAAAAAATAGCAACATGGTTAATTGGATGTAGTTTAAAGGTAAGTGATGTTACGATACCAAAATTGCCACCTCCACCTCCACAGCTAGCCCACAATAAATCACTGTTTTTTTGCCTGTTTGCTTGAATGACTGTTGCTCCTTCATGACCACTTACACCCACCATCTCAATTTCAATCAAATTGTCACATGTTAACCCAAATGGACGAGATAGCATACCAATTCCTCCACCAAGTGTTAAGCCCACGACGCCTACACTACTTTCGGTTCCGGCAGGTATTGTTACACCTTGTTCTCCTAATACATGATAAACGCTCCCAAGATTTGCCCCTGCTTCAATTTTCACTGTCATTTCCTGAAGATTGAGTTGAATGTCATTCATGTCACTAATATCAATAACAAGACCTTTATTTAATAATGAATAATTTTCATAGCTATGTCTGCCACTTCTTATTCGAAATGGTTCATTATTTTCCCTTGCCCAGTTTAATGCATTTATAACATCCTTTGTATCTTGACAAAACACAATTACGCTGGGATATTTCGGATTATTTAAGTTATTATTTGTTCTTGCCTGTTCATATCCCGGATCATCAGGAGTAACAATTCTTCCAGTGAGCTTTACTTTTTTCAAAAGCCAGCTCCTTTCTCAAATAATGAATGCATATGCTCTATCCTATGCATATTGATTGGAAAGAATATGAACAATAAAATATTTATTATGCGTTGTTGAATCCACAGAAACAGAAGGCTCTTCAGAAAAATACTCATTTTCTTCCTTAATACATATGATGCAATATGAAAACTACTTTGGAGGTGTCCAATGATAATACATGTGGTGAGTGCTGGTGAAACACTGTGGCAAATTGCAAATCACTATTTTGTACCTATTCAGGAGATTATTCAATTAAATGGATTATCTAATCCAGACCAATTAGTAATCGGACAATCACTCGTTATTCCCTCTCCCTATACAACTCATACAGTGAAAAAAGGAGATACTCTATGGTCGATTGCACAACAATACAACGTATCAATTCAATCTATTATCTCTGTTAATCATTTAACTAATCCTGATTTGCTAACGCCTGGCACTCAATTAGTAATTCCACCCGTTATTCATATCGTCCAACCTGGAGAAACGTTATCCCAAATTGCTTATCAATATAGTACTACTGTTCAAGCTATTGCTGTTGAAAATGGCATTTCAAATCCAAATCTGATTTATGTAGGTACACACTTAATCATTCCAAGAGCAAAGCCTTTAATTGAGGTGAACGCCTATACGTATGAAAAGCCAAAAGAAGCTGTTCAATCTATAAACGCCATTGGCCATCTTCTTACTTATTTTAGTCCTTTTGCTTATATGATAAAGGAGGATGGAACTTTAGAGCCGCTTGATGATCAAGAAATGATTGCAGCTGCCAATGCAAAAAACATTACACCTATGCTAACCCTTACAAACCTAACTTCTACTGAAACAGGCTCTAACTTATCACATGTTATTTTATCAAGCGCAGCATTACGTGAAAAAGTGATTACTAATACTCTACAAGTAATGCAGGAGAAGGGCTATAAAGTTTTAAATATTGATTTTGAATACGTCCTTCCAGCAGATCGAGAAAATTATACTGCCTTTCTTCAACTCGCCGTTGACCGTCTTCATCCGTATGGCTATCTAGTATCTACAGCACTTGCACCAAAAACAAGTGCAGCACAGGTAGGAACACTGTATGAGGCTCACGATTATGAAGCACATGGGAAGATTGCAGATTTTGTAGTATTGATGACCTATGAATGGGGGTATCGACTTGGCCCACCACAAGCAATATCTCCAATTAATGAAATGAGGAAAGTTGTTGAATATGCATTAACTGCTATGCCTGCTGAGAAAATACTTTTAGGCTTCGAACTTTATGCTCGTGATTGGCTTTTACCACATGTAAAAGGACAAGAAGCAGAAACATTCAGTTCTCAAGAAGCTGTTAATCGGGCAATAAAATATGGCGCAACCATTCAATATGATCTAGTTGCACAGTCACCATATTTTCGTTATGTTGATGAACATGGGAAGCAACACGAAGTTTGGTTTGAAGATGCTCGAAGTGCACAAGCTAAGTTTGATATGGTGCAACAATATAACCTTAGAGGAATTAGCTATTGGGCATTAGGTTTCCCTTTCCCACAAAATTGGGTGCTATTAAATAATGACTTTTCTATAAAAAAGGTCTCGCTATAAAAACGCTTGTTTCTTTTAAGGTTAACGATTTCTCCAAAAATAATTCGTAACTGTTTTACATTAAATTTTTTCTGTTCCCTAGATTTCCCCTTGATAAAAATTCGATTCAAAAGCCATATTAAGAAATATCAAAAACGAAAGGAGAAACAATCATGGGAAGAGACAATAAACAAGGACAAAGCGCCAACAAAGGATCTTTACCTCAAACGCCAAAAAACCAAAAAATAGCGCCCAACAAAGTGAGTGAAGAATTTTCAAAAGAGTTTATGGAACTTATTCATTCCGTTACCAAAGAAGGTAAATCAAAAAAATAAGGGGGACTTCAAGTGGATTTTAAACGTGCACAAGAAATAGTCGCCTCACCATTAGAATATGAAGTCAGTTATAATGGCGTATCTATCTGGATTGATAAGCTTCATGACGATGGAAAAACAGCAACTGTTCATTTACGGCGTTCTTTAGAGGAGCGATCAGAGGTGGATATAGGAGAATTAAAGGAAGAGTATCTGATGCATTAATCAATTATACCCCAGCATCATTGCGTTCGGATTTTTTCGAGCCTCATCAAAATCCGTGACATCTGCTGGGGTTTATTTTATTTATGCACCCACTAAATAGGTTAAACGCTATAATTTTTCCTTTTTAAATTGTAGCGGATTATAATTGTTGAGACTAGCCTATTGTTATTCATTATCTTTATCTCTAAATAATGTAGTCTTCTACATATGTAAATTGTGTTAAAATGTCTAAAGCATGTATGTGTAATTCGTTAAAGTTATTAGAGATTTGTTCTGCTGAAATCGGCTTACTGAATAAATATCCCTGGATATAATCGCAATCTCCATCAATAAGGAACGCAAGCTGCTCAACTTCCTCAATTCCCTCTGCAACAACCTTCAGTCGCAAATGCTTGGCCATCGATAAAATCATGGACACAAGTGCTTCATCATTTGGATTATGCTGAATATTTCGAACAAACGCGCGGTCAATTTTTAAGCAATCAATCGGAAAATCCTTTAAATAAGAAAGTGAAGAATAGCCAGTCCCAAAATCATCCACAGCAATTTGAATACCTAATGCCTTTAATTCATACAGCAGCTGTGTCATTTGATCAATATTCATCGTCATACTTTCCGTGATTTCTAATTGTAAATGCTTTGGTTCTAATCGTGTACGCTGCAAAATTTCCTGTACCATCTGCACTAAATCCTGCTGGAACAATTGTCCAAGCGAAAGATTTACGGCTACCTTCATAGGTGGTAATCCTTGCTCCTCCCAAGCTTTAGCTTGAGCACAGGCGGTTTCTAAAATCCATTTTCCCAACGGAATGATAAGACCTGATTCCTCAGCAATGGCTATAAACTGATCTGGAGCCACAAACCCTCGTGTTGGATGACGCCAGCGTACAAGTGCTTCTACAGATTCAATTTTACCCGTTTTTAAATTTACCTGTGGTTGAAAATCCAAATAAAATTCCTGATTAGCTAGTGCCTTATGTAAATCCTGCTCAATTAGAATACGATCAGTAACTCCGTTAGACATATAAGGTTTATAAAATAAACATCTTTGAGGGAGCTGACTCGCTTCTCTCATTGCTAATTGTGCATGCATTAGTAGTTCTTCACCCGTACAATCTTCTTCATGTAGGGCAATACCTATATTAAGATTTCCATTAAGTGAAAATAACTGTACCTGTAAGGGCTGTTTCATCACATTTCTTAAATTTAAACAGAATTGTAATAGCTCTTCTCTTGTTTTGACATGATTAATATAAATAATAAATTGGCCTTCATTAAGTTTTGTTGCAAAATAATAAGGCGGTAATATTCCTTGTATCCTTTCAGCAACAAGCTTCATCATCTTATTGGAATAGCTAATCCCTATTGATGCACGAATTGCTGCTAATCGATCAATTTCGATGGCTATAATTGCCTTTTGATGGTTATTTGCATGTAAGCTTTCCTTTAAGGTTTTCAATAATAAGTGCTCATTTGGAAGCTGTGTAATATCATCATGGTAGGCTTGAAAATGAAGCTCTTGCTGTGAATGCTCCAAATCCTGCTTGATTTTCAAAAGCTGCTGATAAGGTTTTTCTACAGTTGTATAATAAATGGCCTTTAAGAAAAAATAGAATGCAAAAAATTGATAAATAAGTGCTGAAAATCCCCAAATTGATTGCCAATCCTTACCGATAACAAAGAAAATATCACTAAAAATTAAATAGATGGCGGCACAAATAAGCCACATTACACGTTTAGGTACCTTTTTAAAATATTTACTTAGAATTATTATTGTGACAATCTGGAAAACCGCAGATGATAAATAAACAATATCATTTATTTTATTTAACTGATTCTCAAACAGTAATTGCCTTGAAGATAAATAAACTAAAAAAAGGGTAAGTAATACTAATATTAAGGAACTTCCATATGTATAATAACGATATTTCATCGCTATATTTTGTTTTGGCTTTACAATAATAAATAAAAAGCCAATAGCCAAGCATAAACGCATTATGATATGTATACTCATTACCGCATAGTGCGAATGAACGGAATAGTTTTGTTGAATAACTAAACTAGCTAATTCCAAAAATGCGGTGATAAAAAACAAATTACCTATGTATAATGTTTGATTTGATGAGAGATGTGAAAAAACAAGCCAAGATTGAATGGCAATTGCCATTGTAAAAACAATAATGAGTATTTTTATAACTAAATTCAAATAAAGATAACTTTCTTCCTTAAAAATACCATATACCTGATTACTAAAACCTAATAGGGGTACCACTAGCAATAACGGTAATACTATATACCAAAACTCCTTCTTTTCAATTTCTAAATGATTAAACCAATTTTCCAATCCAAACCCTCCATACTAAGTATATATCTATAAATTGTATAGGTAAATTTATCTACCTATCGAAAATATCATTTTAAAAATTGTATATTTTTTTGACTTCTTACAAATCATAGCATTTTTCTTGGAAGTTGTATGCAAGTATTGAAAGTATGCTAATATTCTGTGTATTTAGATATTAGCATACTTTTGTTATTTTATCCCTTTATTTTACTATAGAGGACCTCAGCCCACGTAGTTTTGTCATGATTCTAGTACGCCTCTTTTTTATGGCTGATACTGATAAATGTAATACTTGAGCGATCTCCTCATAAGTATAACCTTCTACATAATAAAGTAGTAAGATAGCTCTTTCTTCCTCCTTTACTTCAGCCAATAAAGCTTCTAAAATCATAGGACTTTTCGGACTTATTTCAAAACCTTTAACGTAATTTATAGTTTCATCATCCATAGGTGCATGCAATTCTTCAAATGTCACCTCTTTTGTCAGCTCCTTCATCAGCTCTCCCTTAACGGTTGTATAAATATAAGCTGAAAATTTACCTTTCAATGGATCTACTTTACACCAAGCCTCCCATACTGCTATCGAAGCAAGATGACGATAATAATCATAATCTTTATAAATATGGAGCTTTAAAAAGATCGACGTTATCATTGGTTGGACTTTTTCTAATACTTCTTCAAATGACTGTTCAGGTGATAGCTTATTACATTGCGGCATCCCATTTTCCTTACGACTATGCACAGTCCTTTATTCCTAGGTGCCTTTATCTTACTTATTATACTACGAACATGGCGAATACCCTTTTTGTCGATATGATCAGAAATTTTGTATAAATCCATACTATAATTCATTCAGAATCGCTATAAAATAATAAAAAATCCTATCTTTATCTGTCCTTCTATACATATTTCTTCAAAGGCTGGACAAATTATCACTAAGGAGGCGAAATAGATGAATTTTCAAATAAGAGATGCGATCACGACAAACGTACATGGTCAAACAGCGGCTGAATTTAAAGATATTGTTGAAGATGCGATCAGTCGTGGGGAAGAGCATTTATTACCTGGGCTTGGTGTATTTTTTGAAAAGTGGTGGCAGCAATCTAGTCCTACTGAGCAGGATGCATTTGTACAAAAGCTAGAAAAAGCATTTGCTCACTGATTTCAGTAAACAATGTAGGCGATGCAGTTTAGTGACCAAACACTCAAAGGTATAGAGGAACAAAGATTTTCTAAATTCTTTTAAAGGGTGATTGGTCCACATTGTTTGGGCGGTAGCTACAACAACATCAAGGCAAAATGCTAAACATTTCATTCCATTTCCAAGAAATGCATGATAAAGTTTTACTTATCAGAAAATTTGGAGGGATTGGAATGACTGTTGCTGTAGAATTAATCATCAATCAACTAAAAGAGGCTTTATTAGAAGAACAAGTATCGACAAACGAAACAGTGCGACAGCTTCATGGGAAGGATGAGTCTCATCATGCAATGAGCTTACCAGATATCGTTGTCTTTCCCCGTTCCACAGCAGATGTCAGTGCCATCTTGAAAATCGCGCATGCGGAACGTGTACCAGTCGTACCTTTCGGAGTTGGTTCAAGCTTAGAAGGAAATGCAATTCCCATTGCCAATGGTATTTCTATCGATTTCTCTGAAATGAATGCTATTTTAGACATTCGACCAGACGACCTATTGGTGAAAGTACAGCCGGGTGTAACTCGTGATCAATTGAATAAAGAATTAAAAAAACATGGACTTCAATTCACTGTCGATCCTGGTGCTGATGCAACATTAGGTGGTATGGCTGCTACCAATGCTAGCGGGACAACCGCAGTACGCTATGGGGTTATGCGGGATCAAGTTCGTGATTTAGAGGTCGTACTAGCGGATGGCTCGGTTATTCATACTGGGAGCCTTGCCGCTAAATCATCTTCTGGTTATCATTTAAATAGCTTATTTGTTGGCTCTGAGGGTACACTTGGCTGCTTTACAGAATTAACGTTAAAGGTCTATGGAATTCCTGAATTTGTAACTGCAGGGCGTGCAGTTTTTGCAACAGTTGGCGATGCTGTTAGTGCAGTAACTGCATTATTGCAGGTCGGGATTTCAATTGGCCGTGTTGAGCTGGTAGATGAAGCCTCTATTAAACAGGCAAATATTTATAATGAAACGTCTTATGAAGAAAAACCTACATTATTTTTAGAATTCCACGGTAACGAAGCTGGTATGCATGCTGACATAGATTTTGCGACAGAGATTTTCAAGGATTTCGATTGTCTTTCAGTTGAATTCGAGCATGATACAGCAGCACGCAATAGGCTCTGGCAGGCTCGCCATTCCTTAGCCTATGCATATATTCATGCTTACCCTGGGAAAAAGCTGATGTCGACTGATGTATGTGTACCCATTTCAAAACTAGCTGAAACCATTTTATATGCGCGTGAGCAACTGGAAGGCGTTGGGCTGGCAGGTGGTATTGTTGGCCATGTTGGAGATGGTAACTTTCATGCATTGCTTATGCTTGATCCAAATGATTCTGCCGAACGCGCACAAGCAGACCGCTTTAATGAACATATTGTGCAATATGCCTTACTCCGAGGTGGAACATGTACAGGTGAGCATGGAGTTGGAATTGGCAAAATGAAATATCAATCAACGGAGCATGGTACATCCCTATTAGTGATGAAAAGCATAAAGGCAGCCCTTGATCCCCATAATATTATGAATCCAGGAAAAATTTTTACTATGTAATCTTGCAAAAAAACACGATCTCGTCATTAAGACGGGATCGTATTAGTTTTTATAGGGATCTCCCTCTTAATGTCATAGGGGAAGTAGCCTTATGACCGTAGGCAAAACATGTGTAAGGTGATGAGCAATTCCTTGAAAGTAGTTGCCTTAAACGAAATAGGTTACAGCAGTATTGAAGCTCCTCAGGAAGCAACGTACTGCTATGCCACGTCAATAATCATTTAAATAGATTATTTGTACTGAAAGCCACTTAAATACTTTTATAAATCATAACGGAAACCTTTTACAAGAATATCTCCCTTACGAAAATCCTTAGATTCATCACGTACAAAACCTAATGATAAGTAAAGATTAATGGCAACCTGCATGATATCACCCGAATGTAAATATAAAGCTTGATCCTGACGAGCGCGTGCGAAGGCAAAGCTTTCTTGTAGTAATTTTTTCGCAATGCCTAATCCCCTTCCCTTAGGATGCACGCCAAGTAAACGTACAATAGTAGAATATATAGTAAGCTCTGGCAAACCATAAGCCTTTTCAGAATCCGTAAATAGCTGAAGTCCCCCTAAAATTTCATCCCCCTGCTTTGCCACTAAAATTGTTGCTGCATCAGGATTACCTACGGATGCACGAATAGCACTTAAATATGAAGCCCAATCCTCTGGGTTATGATATTCTTTCTCATATTGTAAATAGCTCTCTACAAGAACTTCTACATAACGTGCATGGTCTTCCTCTTTCAATTGTTCAATCACTATTTCCACTACTGTCATTGTTTATTCCCCTTTCTTTTTTGTCGAACCATAGGTATTTCGTCAAATGCCGCCCTTATTATAGGCAGTCACTTTTCTTTCAAGGCGATGGGCAAGCCATTCAACGACGGCTGAAACGCCCCAATAGATAAGACCAACAGCGATAAATGCCTCCAAAAATTTTAAATTTTTAGAGGCAACAATATTCGCTACACCTGTTAATTCCTTCACTGAAAGAAAAAAAGCTAGCGATGTGGCATGTAAAAAGCCTATAAAAACATTCGTAAAATTAGGAATTGATTTACTAAATGCCTGAGGTAATATATACCGTCGCATTGCCTGAGAAAATGTTAAACCAACTGCATAAGCTGCCTCTAGCTGCCCCTTAGGTACACTTAAAATCCCTGATCGAATTATTTCGGAGGCATAGGCACCCGCACTCAATGTCAAAGCAAGTAAAACAAAAAATAATATAGGAATAGAGCTGGATTGAACATTTAACTTTAATGCTTTCGCAAGAAAATCCACTATGATAGGAACCCCAAAATAAACAAGCATTATATGCATAATAATGGGTGTACCTCTAAAAAAAGATACATAAAAATTTAACAACGGTGTGAAAAATTTAGTTTGCTGGAGTCGAACAAAGGCAACAATAACACCGATGATGATGCCCAATAAGACAGGTGTAATTGTCATAAACAAGGTTAACGGCAGTACCTTACTAATTTCTTTAAAAGCTTCAAAAATAAATGCAAAATCTATGGTCATAACTTTTACCTCCTAGCTAGATACAGCTTCCTTTGGCATATAGCGATTTAGATAGCGCTCATTAGTCTTTAAAGCCCTCTCTAGCAGCATCACAATGACATAATAGACAATCGATAGTGCCAAATAAATCTCTAGCGCTCTTGTGGTAGAGGCAATAAGTGTTTCTCCTCTCCCCACCATATCCATGACACCAATTGAAAATGCAAGAGATGTGTCTTTTAAGGAGCTAATCATCGTGTTCGCTAGATTGGGAAAGGCAACACGAAGAGCCTGAGGAAATACAATCCGCACAAAGGCCTGTGTACCATTTAAGCCTACTGAATATGCAGCCTCGATTTGCCCTCGATCCACCGTTAATATCGAGGCTCTAAAAATTTCTGCAAATGCAGCAGCATTACTGAACGTGTAGGTAATAATAACAAAATACATGGCATCCATTCTTGTTACATCAATATGCACAATCTTTAATAATGCAGGTATGCCATAAAACACTAAAAATAATTGTACTAATATCGGTGTACCACGAATAAACGAAATATAGATTGTTATTATTTGTCTCAAAACATTGATATGGAGTAGCTTTGGTAAAGCAATACCTATTCCAAGCAGTATGCCAAAAAGAATCGAGAACACTAAAATTTCAAGTGTTACCGGTAAATACTGAAGTAATATTGGAAGTATTTTTGCTATAAGCACGAAGTCAAAGTCATTTGCCATACTTCCTTCACCCTCTCTGTTTTATTTAAAAGTCCACGGTATAATCATCACCTAACCATTTTTTACTTAGCTCGCTAATAACACCTTCTTCCTTTAATTCACGAATAGCATCATCAAGTCGTTGCTGGAGGATAATCTCATCTTTATTTAATAAGAAATACACTTTTGAATTTAATAATGCGTCTCCCACTACCTTTTGCTGTGCTTCATTGTTTTCGTTATAATACTTCACTGCAAATGGTGTTGTTATAATAGCATCCACACGCCCCGTCACAAGTTGGTTATTAACATCAACTGAGCCTGATGAATAGATAATATTTGCACCTAAATCGTGTTCCTTATTGTATTTCTCAATAAAGACAGCTGAATTACTAGTTGGAGAAACACTCACATTTTTTCCCTTTAAATCGTCAATAGATTGAATATCATCGTTTTTTGCATTAATCGTTACCTTTAATGGGAATACATTATAGGGCTCTTTATTAAATAGAAACTTCTCCTCACGCTCATCATTGACTTCCATTTGATGTGCAACAAAATCAATTTTTCTTGTTTCCAAACTTAGCAATAAATTTGAGAATTCCATTGTTTTAAATTCAAACTCATAATCTGGTAGCTTCTCATCAATTGCACGAACAAGCTCCACGTCATAACCAGTCAAATTTCCTTTGTCATCTAAGAAGCAGATATTTGGAAATTGTGTACCTGTACCAACAATCATTTTTTGAACTTTCTTTCCACTCTGTGCTGTATCATTCTTACTTGTATCTCCTTCAAGCTTTTCAGTACCTGCACAAGCGGTTAAAAGCAACATTAACAGTAGCAAACTTAAAAGTGTTATTTTTTTCATAATATCCCTCGCTTTTATCAATGTAAACTTAGCTGAATAGTAGCATTTATAACAAAGTGAAATTTTTTTAATGCCAAATTGGGCTTGGTAGCTCTTTTTTTGAGAACAGGCTTTTGCAAAACGCTCTAATTGGTCATTTTGCAGGAAACACAGCCTGCTCAATGTGTTGTGTTGTTAATATCCGTCTAGTTTTTATATTTGGTAAATTATTATTCAAATTACCACTGTGTAGCGATGACCAGATAAATGTAATAACTGCAATTAGTAAACTTGCAGCTGTTTGAACTACATTTGCAGTTAATTGTATCCATCAGCTAGTAATATTAACGTTATGGTGGGATAAAAAATAAAAAAGGGCGCCATTAATTTAAAGATGCTTTCATTTTATACGTTTTATGACTGTATTTTTTCTTCAGCTAGTGCTGCCTTTAAATGCTCCAGACCAAGTTCTGTAACGGCTTGATAGATACCGTCTTCACTTGAGCCAATTTCTACGACAGGTACATAGCGAATTCCATATTTTATATCGAGAATATCACGGAAAGCATCATTATGCGTTACATCCACTGTCTTATAAGGTATACCCTCCTCTTGTAAATACGTTTTTACCTCATTACAGTAGCTACAGCCTTGCTTCGACCAAATTATTACATCTCTATTTTTTGTCATAATGTTTTCCTCCTTAGCTAACCGCTTCTTTTAAATGTACTGGACTCAATAGCTCAAAAGATCGCTCACGCTCAAAATCCTTTAAGACAGGCGTATGCAAAATAAATTCATCGATTTGGTAGTTCACATGGTAGTCATCTAAAATGACTTTAATTTCTTCAGCTGTACCGTATAAAATATCAGCCTCATACTGCTCGACCGTATATTCCTCTCCAGATTCCTGACCAAATTTCTCTGCTAGCTCTACTGATTGTAGTGTCAGGCTTCTGCCACTTGCTAAATGCACCTTTGTAATTTTTTGATCACCTACCAGCTCTTTCGCTTCCTCTTTGCTTGGGGCAGCAAGTGCGGCAATGGAAATCGCAAAATGGCCGTTTGGATGGTGACTGCGATAGGTTTTAGCTGCTTGTGCCAAAACATTATTATCACTATTAATAAATCGAGCAAAGACGAATGCAATTCCTAGTTTACCTGCAAGAGCAGCACTTTCTGGGCTAGCACCGAGTAAAAATAATGTTGGCTTTATCTTCGGAATAGGCGTTGCTTGTATGCCATATAATTCGTGCTCTTTTGGTATTGATTGCTCAATTAATTGCTGTAAAAATAGTAATCTTTCCTCAAAATCTCCTCCATTATTGAGCGTGCCATATTGGAGGGCCTTTGTAGAAAGAGGTAAGCCTCCAGGTGCCTTCCCAATACCCAAATCTACTCGCCCCGGCTCCAAGGATGATAAAACATGGAAATTTTCCGCTACTTTATAGGGACTATAATGCTGTAGCATAACCCCACCCGATCCAATGTTGATTGATTTTGTTTTAGCTAGTAAATAAGATACTAATACCTCAGGAGATGTTCCTGCTAATGAATCTGTATGATGGTGCTCCGATACCCAAAAGCGTGAGTAGCCTAATTTCTCAGCTTTTTGTGCGAGTGCCACTGTCTTTTGCAAGGTCTGCTCATTTGTTGCACCCTCGATAATCGGACTTTGATCTAATATGCCTAGTGAATAGCTCATATATTGCCTCCTTAACTTTTTATTCAGATCAATTTTTCTAGGTTTTAAGAGACAGTATGTTTGACATAACGGCTTTCCTTAAACGGTAAACCTAAATTGCCACGTAATGTATCCGCCTCATACTCTTCACGATAAAGCCCTCTTGCTTGTAAAATTGGTACAACCTTATCTATAAAATCGTCAAGTGCCCCAGGTACTGTTACAGCAATAATAAAGCCATCCGCTGCCTCCTTTTCAAACCATTCCTGCACTAGATCAGCGACTTGCTCGGCTGTTCCGAAGAAAGCTGTTTTTGGTGTTGCCTCACGTAAAGCAACTTGTCGTAATGTCAGTCCTTCTTGTTTGGCATATTTTTTTATATAATCGGTTGTACTTCTAAAGCTATTAGCTCCTATATCACCAAGCTCTGGGAATGGAGCATCCACATCATACTGTGTAAAATCATGATGATCAAAGTATCGTCCTAAATAAGCAAGTGCACGTTCTATGGATACCAGCTCCACGATTTCCTGATATTTAGCTTCAGCCTCCTCCAGCGTTTCACCAATAATCGGAGATATTCCTGGGAAGATTTTAATTTCCTGTGGATTACGTCCAAATGCAATAGCCTCTGTCTTAACCCTTTGATAAAATTTCTGTGCCTCATCTAAAGATGCACCATGTGTAAAAATTGCATCTGCATCCTTAGCTGCTAAACGGATACCTGCATCAGACGAGCCAGCCTGAAAAATAACAGGCTGACCTTGCCTAGAGCGTGCAATATTAAGTGGTCCCTGTACAGAAAAATATTGCCCCTTATGGTGTAAGGTATGTAGTTTATGTGGATCAAAAAACACATCCTGTTCTACATCTGCAATAAAAGCATCATCGTCCCATGAATCCCATAAGCCCTTAGCCACTTCTAAATATTCTTCAGCAATTTGATAGCGCTCTGCGTGACTAGGATGCTGTTCTATAGTTCTATTGTAGTTTAAGGCAGTGCTTTCTAAAGGAGTTGTCACAACATTCCATCCAGCACGTCCCCCACTTATATGATCCAATGAGGCAAATTGACGTGCAACTGTAAAAGGTTCACTGTAGGAGGTAGATACTGTGCCAACTAGCCCAATGTTTTTTGTTGCTACTGCTAATGCTGATAAAATAGTTATTGGCTCAAAGCGATTTAAAAAATGAGGAATTGATTTTTCGTTGATAAACAAGCCATCTGCAATAAACACTACATCAAATTTCCCTTGCTCTGCCTTTTGTGCCTGCTGGATGTAAAATGGTAGGCTTACACTTTGATTACTTGCTACCTTTGGATGACGCCAGCCTGAAATATTACCACCTACACCGTGAATAATTGCTCCAAATCGAATTTTGTCCTGTCTCACCATATTCATTTCCTCCTCAAACTTTATTTTTACTAAACATAGTGGTTAAGTATGTTTTTAATAAAAAAAATAATACTCCATAAATCAATTAGGGTTGAGGAAGATATTACAGCTCAACGCTGCAATATGCAATAGGCTACATAATAGAAAAAAATTTACTGTTTGATAAAATATTTTATCAATCTATCTTTTCATAGCTACTTTCAAATTGCTCAGCAGTTTCTATTACCTTTTCCCAAAAGGCTGGAGCTAGTGTATCCTTATTGTTATAAGTTAAAAAAATATGTTGATTCATATCCAGTAAGTGCTTGACATCAATCTCTACAAACTCACCACTTTCAAGCTCCTTTTTTACACAGAGATGCGGTAAAAAACTCATATATCCTTGCGTCCGAATAAATTCTTTCGCTACTTCTAAATGATCTGTACGCACTTCAATATTTGCAGTGACGCCCTCCACCTCAAATAGCTTATGAACATAATTCCAATCAAAGGCCCCACATTCAAAAAACACCATTTTTTGCTGAGCTAGTTCTCTTACTTTAATTAGCGTATTGTGCTGAAAAGAATGTTCGCGATGCATCACGAGTTTAACAGCATTATTTAATAATAGCTCATTGCTAATCCCTTCTCGATGCACATATTGGATAAGGCCAAAATGGATTTGATGACTTTGTAGCTTTTCTAATATTATATTTGTTGACCCCGTTACAATTTGAAAGCGTAAATGCGGATAGCTTTCCTTCCATTTTGGTAAAGCGTACGCTAAAAAATATTGGGCTGTCACTCCATTAGTACCAATGCACACTTCATCCGTCTCCTGAGTTTCCTCTAACTGCTTTTTTCCCTGTTGGAAGGTTTGCACAATTTGTGTCGCGAATGGTAAAAAATCCTTGCCCTTATCTGATAAAATTACACTTCGCCCATCTCGATGAAATAATTCAACATTTAGTTCTCGTTCTAATGATTTAATGCGCGCAGTTACAGTCGGCTGAGATAAAAATAACGCATTAGCAGCCTTATGGATACTTTTATAATGCACGACATATAAAAATGCCTCGATATGATCGATATTCATTTGAAGCCCTCCCCTAATTATTTATTTATCCCATTATATAGATAAATACTTTTATTCTCTATAATAAGATTGGAAAACTAGGTAATATACTTGTTTGATTTGCAATGAAACAGAGATATCACAAAAATAACACAACAAAAAAGTAACCTAGCGTCTCCCAGGTTACTTTACTATGTAGCGATGTGGCCATCCATCTTGACAACGTACATCGCGCGTGGCTTACATCCCTCTGTCTGTAGACCACTGTTATGTTATTCACATTGACACCCTCTGTTATTAATGTGAACTCTGTATATATCGTACTTCTCAACCCGAGAAGCATATGTCAAAAATTTAAGCTAAAATAGATGCAAGTACTGCTTTTTGTGCATGTAGTCTGTTTTCTGCTTGCTCAAAGATGTAAGAATTAGGGCCATCAATAACAGATGTCGCTACTTCCTCTTCACGATGTGCAGGTAAGCAGTGTAAAAACATATAATTTGGCTTTGCATAGGAAACAAGTTCATCATTAATTTGATAACCCGCAAAGTCTTGAAGACGTTTTGCTGCTTCTTCTTCTTGTCCCATGGATGTCCAAACATCTGCATATACTACATCTGCATTTAACACCGCTTCTACTGGATCATTTGTGATTGTAATGGTACTGCCATTTGCCGCTGCGATAGCTTGTGCTTTTGCGATAACCTCTGTATCACATTCATAGCCAACAGGCGTTGCCACTGCCACGTTCATTCCTACATGTGCAGAAGCGACTACTAATGAGTGCGCCACGTTGTTGCCATCTCCAACATATGCAATTTTAAGTCCTTTTAGTTCACCTTTATTCTCAGCGATTGTTTCTAAATCCGCCAATGCCTGACATGGGTGATATATATCTGTTAGTCCATTAATAACTGGGATAGTTGCATGCTCGGCAAGCTCCTTCACCATAGCATGGGAATTTGCTCGAATCATAATACCATCTAAATAGCCTGACAGTACGTGTGCTGTATCATAGATTGATTCACCACGTCCAATCTGCAAATCACGCGCATGCATAAACATACCTTTTCCGCCCAATTGATTCATGCCTACCTCAAAAGAAATACGAGTACGAGTTGAATGTTTTTCAAAGATCATGCCAAGTGTTTTACCTTCTAATAGCCTTGGACATTTTCCTTCTTTTGTTATAATTTTCAGTTGTGTTGCTAATTCCACTAACTGCTGAACCTCTTCACTTGTATAGTCTAACAAAGTTAGTAGGTCTTTACCCTTTAAGCTAGACACTAACTTTAACTGTACTTCCTCAAGTAATTTCATAGCCTTCGCTCCTTGTTCTGTTGCTGTTGAAATAAGTATAACATGCATAAATATAAAATCAACTGAATTTTTATGTTTATTTTCAAAAATTAGAAATCTACAATAAAATATGTCAAAAATGCGTCTCTTTGAATATTTATGCATATTTCTATTTTCATTCTAAAAATATTTGTATTATCATTAATCTGCATTTATAATTAATATACATTAACTATTTAGGCGGTGAAATAAATGGAGAAAGAGCTTATGCAACTTGTAAAAGAGCTGAACCAAATAGAATATGAAACAAATGTAATGCTAACAGAAGAATTCTCCACCCTGTTAGACGAAACGTTAACTACAAAGCAAGCACTATTCTTAAGTCTTCTTCAAACACATGGTCCCTTGCAAACCTTCGAATTAGCAAAACTGATGGGAACATCTGCTAGTGCTGTTAGTCAATTAGTAGGAAGATTGGAACAGGAGGGCTTTATAAAAAGATCCATAAGTAAAAAGGATCGTAGAGAAATCATTATCGAGTTGGATACGAGAGGTCATGATTATTTTCAGAAGCAGGAAGAAATTGAGCTAGCCATTATCAATAAATACTATTCACAGCTCTCTAAAGGAGATTTGCTGCAATTAAAAGAAATATTCATGAAATTACATGCTATTGTCTCTAATGCACAAAAAAATAGCGATTAAGGGAGGAATATTTGTGAATTTAAATGATTTAAAAAAGGATATTTTTAAAATTGCTTATCCTTACATAAAGCCTCGTCCGAATGTAACCTTATCCATTGGTGTTTTTTGTCGTGACCAAGACGCTACTTTTATATTCAACGGCTCAAATGTCACATATGATAAAAAGCCCTATATCTATGAAATTGGGTCAATCTCTAAAGTTTTAACAACATCCATGTTTGGGGAAATGATACAAGAAGGGATCGTGAAGGTTGAAGACTCTATCGGCAAATATTTTTCTGCAATTCCTGATAATCACCCTGTTACTTTGAGGCATCTGGCAAATCATACATCTGGTCTACCGGGGATAGGTGTATTGAAGAACATCTATAATCTTTTTGATAGCCAAACACCTCGTGACCCTTTTTGTCCCTACTCATTGAATGAGACCATACATTATTTTAAAACCCATACATATGAGCCTAAAGCTAAGTTTAGGTATTCTAATGTGGGAATGGGACTTTTAGGATATTTATTAGCAAATGAACTTCATACTGACTTTGAAACAGCTATCACACGTAGAATCGTAGAGCCTTTAAATTTAACCAACACCTTTATTTCTATCCCCTCCTCTAAAGAAGATGCCATATTAGAGGGTTACTCTGTTCGTGGACATAACAAGCCTCCACTTCAAATGAATGAATTTATGGCAGCGGGAGCTATTCGATCCACAGTTGATGATTTATTAAAATTTATAAAAATACATGTTGGCAATCAAAATTCAGGCTATCAATTAACACACCAAGCTACCCATACTATTTCAAAAGATATAAGCATCGGACTAGGATGGTTGCTTGAAGACGATATTTTTTGGCATAACGGGTCAACGAAAGGCTTCTCTAGTTATCTAGGATTTAATAAAAAACAGCAAACAGGAGTCGTGATTTTATCCAATTATCGATCCCCTATACTAGCAACAAATCCTGTTCATATGGGGAAAGATATCTTACAGCTTTTACAAAATTCTTTATAGAGAAAATGGGGTGTTTCTTGAATGAAAAAAAGGAATACCCTATACTTCACAAGAACACTCTTGTAGCTCCTATACATAGCGTGACATCTGTCAACTCCTTCACTTATTCTCAATAGTTCATAGGCTCGTTAAACGCTTCTAGAAGCTAGCTATGGTTTTTGTCATAAGCTAACTTAACATACACAAGCTGTTACTTTAGTTCATGTAACGATCAATATTACTCGTTAGATACTTCCCATTTACCTACCAATTAATACGCCACCATGTTACGATTTCTATAAGGGATAATTTTCAATCGGTTATGATAAGGGCAATTTTGGAGGTTAATTATGCAAAGTTATTTAGTTTACACTCTATTACTAATCTTAATTTTTATTGCAATGGTTAGCTCTTGGGGAAACTCCTCTAAAACGGTATGGTATGTAATAGCATCTACAAGTATTATCTGCTTAATGATTATGAAAGCAATTGAACGAAAAAGACACTGAATAACAGGGCAATTATCGCCTATAAGCATCAGTCAATATCATTTGTACCATATAGTTACTCCCCACATCACTATTTGTGAATTCTCTACACTTTAACAAAGGAACGGTCAACAAAATGGCAGGTAAAAAAACGAAAAGAGGGGAATGTATGATAAAGAAAAACATTCGATTTGCGTTGTTATTTTTCATAGTAACAATTGGGTGTAAATTAATTTTTCAAAATGACATTAAGTGGGGAGAAACTATAACAATCGCAATTTTAATATTTCTGTTTGCACTGTTGTATGATTGGTCAAATGTCCCATATAAATGGAAGAAACAACAATAGAGTTATACCCTGAATTCCCTTATTAGATATAGGAATAAATGAAAGGAGATTACAGTATGGAATTATTCACGGAATTTATAGGTATTGTTCTACCCATTGCAATAATTGGAGGAATTGCGGTCTTTGTTGTTAAAAGGCTTGAGCAAAAACATAAGCAGGGGAAATTAGGTAAGAAAAAATCAAAAGGCGCACAAAATTTATTAGATAGTTTAATACCATTAGGAATGCTTGTTGGTTGTGCAAATGGTTTGATTCTTAGCATGTTTTTCTCCATTTCATTATTATCTTCAATAAGTTTCGGCTCAGGAATAGGCTTACTACTTGGCTATTTTGCTTATGAAATTTATGGCAATAGAGAGGAAAATTATTCATAAGAAACTTTATTCCTTAATAGGCCACTTTGACTTGACTTGTGTTTTTGATTAATCTTCATAATCGCAAGTCCTTTTTTATTCTTTTACAAAAAATAAAGCGAGTTATTTGGTCTTGGAATCGTGAAAAAAGCCTCCTAACATTTTGTTAGAAGGCTAAACCCTATTAGCAGTATCAGTCAAAAATAATTTGATTAACTGCATCTCTGTCTAATTTTTTTATAACTTCTACCACTAATTTTACGGCATTATCATAATCATCACGATGTAGAATACCTGCATGTGAGTGGATATAGCGTGTTGCAATACCGATTGATAGTGCAGGTATGCCGTTAGCTGTTACGTGAATAGAGCCTGCGTCTGTACCGCCACCAGCCATTGTCTCGAATTGATAGGGAATATTATGCTCGTCAGCCACATCTAATACGAATTCGCGTAAGCCACGATGGGATACCATTGATGCATCATAGACAACAATTTGTGGACCAGCGCCCATTTTACTTGTTGATTCCTTCGCTGTTACCCCTGGCGTGTCCCCAGCAACACCTACATCGACAGCAAAGCCAATATCAGGCTGGATTTTATGAGTCGCCGTTTTCGCACCACGTAGACCGACTTCCTCTTGTACATTCCCTACGGAGTATAGGATGTTAGGATGTTTTTCATTTTGTAACGCTTTCATAACATCAATAGCAATTGCACAGCCAATACGGTTATCCCATGCCTTTGCTAAAAGATACTTGTCGTTTTTCATAACATTAAATTCAAAATATGGTGTTACCATATCACCAGGACGCACGCCCCATTCAACCACTTCTTCCTTAGAAGCTGCACCCACATCAATAAACATATCTTTAATGTCTACTACTTTGTTTCGTACATCTGCTGGTAAAATATGTGGTGGCTTTGAACCAATTACCCCGATAATTTCATCACCTTTACGAGTTGTAATTGTCACACGCTGTGCAAGCATTACCTGGCTCCACCAGCCACCTACAGTTTGGAATTTAATAAATCCTTTATCATCAATTTGTGTAACCATGAAGCCAACTTCATCTAAATGCCCTGCCACCATAATTTTTGGACCATTTTCATCGCCCACTTTTTTTGCGATAACACTACCTAAGTTATCTGTTTCTACTGAGTCTGCATATGGTGCAATGTATTTTTTCATGACCTCGCGTGGTGCACGTTCATTCCCTGCTATTCCATTCGCATCCGTTAAATCTTTAAACATTTGTAATGTTGGATCTAGTTGTGTCATCCTTTTGCCTCCTACTTCTAAAATCCTCTCTATTATACTTCGTTTACCGAAATATTCCTAGTATAATCGTCTGAAAATTGATGTATTTCTCACATTAATATCCTGAACGCTGGCGATTATAATTTTCTTCATTCTTTTCTATATACGCTGCCACAACGTCCTCAAACGTTAAGCCTAAATTATACGCAAGTAAACTATAGCATTGCCAAATCCTTAAATATCTATCCTCTGATGGCTGGTGAATAAAGGCTAAAATATAGTCCTGTGTCAATAAGAAAATTTCTGTTAAATTTCGCTTTTCTTGAATTACTGGCCATTTTTCTAGCTTTGTGTAACCCTTTAGTAGACCAAGGGATAATATAAAATGAATTGAATCCACATACTCCTCTAAAATAACAGAACGAGCTGAGGGTCCCTTTGTACTCCAAAATTTAAAGCAGCGTGTTTCATTAGCTAGTTCTGCTAATTCAACCATTAATGCTAAACCTTTTTCTTTAAAAACATCCTGTTCAATTTTTTGTGTTTTCTCGATAAAATCATCAAGCCCTTGCTGCATTTTAAACAATTGTTGTAAATTCATTTTTTTCTCCTAAATTTCTAAAATAATTTATAAAAAGTGAAACTAATTTCCCCCTTCAATCGTATAGGGAAGAATAACCTTTATTCAAGGGGGAAATAAAACATGTTGCCGTTACTAATTCGACTTGCTGTAATTGCGCTTATAATCTATGTATTTTACAAAGCGATTCGTTATATAACCGATCCTAAGCGAAAACTTGATGAAGCCTATGAAAAAGGCCATTATTATTTTTACGATGATGTTAAAAATGTCCGAAAAAATTTCTTTATATCCTATAAGGGTGCACTTTTTGAAGGTGAAAAATACCTCGGTACTACTGAGGAAGCCTTTGAGGTTGTGACAATTTTCGTTGGTGCTCGTGATGCTGCGACATTGCAGGGCTTCAAAAAAAGTGATTTTGAATATTTACAGCAAGAAATCCTATTGAATTATCCAAGCGCAAAAATTAATTGGAAGCAGCCCATTGAACAGCTTATGCGCAACACATCCTCCTCATGAGGATGTGTTTTTAATTAACGTATTTTTTGTGTCTCCTTACTCTCACCATAGCTGTACAACGATAAAAATTTGAACAGCGGCTAACAGTGGGAAGCCAAAAGCAAAGCTGTTATGGCGTGTTTTATGACGAAATAAATACATTCCCAACACGCCGCCTATTGCCCCTCCAGCAATGGCCAACGTAAAAAGCGAACGTTCCGCAATTCGCCACTCATGCTTTTTTGCTTTGGATTTATCCATGCCCATCATTACGAGCAATACTATAGAAACAATTGCCATATAGGCTACTAATGCTTGTCCCATTGAAGTCTCCTTTACAAGTGATTTACTACTAATCTAACATAAAAAAGACTGACGGATACATCCATCAGTCTTGAGAAAAATTTTGCACCTGTCGCTTCGCCTTCGGTGCAGAAATAATTTTTAACTTCGTCAAAATTTATTTAGCAACTGCTTTTTTAGCAGCATCTGCTAATTGAGTGAATGCTGTTGCATCTGTTACAGCTAGATCTGCTAACATTTTACGGTTAACTTCGATACCAGCAACTTTTAAACCGTGCATTAAACGGCTATAAGAAAGACCGTTCATACGAGCAGCTGCATTAATACGAGTGATCCATAATTTACGGAAATCACGTTTTTTCTGACGACGGTCACGGTATGCATATTGACCTGACTTCATTACTGCTTGGTTAGCAACTTTATATAATGTATGTTTTGAACCATAGTAACCTTTAGCTAATTTTAATACTTTTTTACGACGTTTGCGCGTCACTGTTCCGCCTTTTACGCGTGGCATATGAATTACCTCCTGCTTTTCATTAAAAAATGAATGTTAGTATTTTTTTGTAGTCAATTATTTCATGTAAACAAGTAAAGATTTGATGCGTTTGAAGTCACCAGATGAAACGATGTTTGCTTTACGTAAGTGACGTTTTTGTTTCGTAGATTTGTTTGCGAATAAGTGGCTTCCGTAAGCGCGGTCGTATTTTAATTTACCTGAACCCGTTTTTTTGAAACGTTTCGCAGCTCCACGGTGAGTTTTCATTTTTGGCATGTCGAATTCCTCCTAAACTGTTCGTCTAATATTATTTCTCGTTCTTTGGTTGAAGAACTAAGAACATGCTTCGGCCTTCCATCTTCGGCTTTTGTTCTACCGTCGATACTTCAGCACAAGCTTCAGCAAAGCGATCTAGCACACGTTGACCAATTTCTTTATGTGTAATCGCACGACCTTTGAAACGTAGGCTACATTTAACTTTATCGCCTTTTTCAAGGAATTTAATCGCATTACGTAACTTCGTTTGGAAATCATGTTCATCGATTGTTGGGCTCAAACGAACCTCTTTCATGACGATGACCTTTTGATTTTTACGAATTTCACGGTCTTTCTTTTGCTGTTCAAACTTAAATTTACCATAGTCCATGATACGAGCGACTGGCGGCTTGGCTTGAGGGGCCACAAGGACAAGATCCAAGTTTACACGAGCGGCGATTTCTAGCGCTTCATTACGTGTCTTTACACCAAGCTGGTCACCATTGTGATCGATTAATCGAAGTTCACGTGCGCGAATGCCTTCGTTTACATACATGTCTTTGCTAATAGTAATCCACCTCCAAGTAATTGTCGCGAATACATGGTTTGGGCAAAGTCTTGCCCGGTTGAACGGTACATCCTCTTGTCATGTCCATAAAAAAAGGACGGACACTTTGAAGATGTCCGCCCGCTATATGTGCATGCGCAAGTCTGCGCAAAACAATTCAACGTGTCATACCTGTTCACAGCCTAGAGCGTTAATCAGGTGAGAAGCGGGCAGCCTCTACTTCAACCACAAACTTTGTATTCATTAACCTTAATTATATTAGCATGTATATAAAAAGCTGTCAAATATTTATTTTCTTATCCCTACTAGATTGACCTAGAAAAAAATATTTTATACAAAAGCAAGATTCACTTTATACAGAAACCCTCACTAATACAAGCGAGGGTTTCTTGTGAATGCTTATTTAGTAATTTCTGCTTTTATAGTTGCTAGGAAATCTTCAAAGCTAATTGTTTCAGAATCTTTTGAGCCATAACGACGTACATTCACGCCATTTGCCTCAACTTCTTTATCCCCAATGACAAGCATATACGGGATTTTTTTCATTTGTGCTTCACGAATTTTATAGCCTAATTTTTCTTCACGGTCATCCATTTCTACACGTAAGCCTGCTGCTGTTAATTGCTCTTCAATTTGTTTTGCATAGTCGAAGTGGGCTTCATTCGATACTGGAATCACTTCTACTTGAACTGGCGCTAACCATGTTGGGAATGCGCCTTTATATTCTTCAATTAAGAAGGCTACGAAACGTTCCATTGTTGAAACAACACCACGGTGAATAACTACTGGACGATGTGGCTTTCCATCTTCACCAACGTAAGTTAGATCAAAACGTTCAGGTAATAAGAAGTCTAGTTGAACTGTTGATAAAGTCTCTTCTTTACCAATCGCTGTTTTTACTTGTACGTCAAGTTTAGGGCCATAGAACGCAGCCTCACCTTCCGCTTCAAAGTAATCTAAGCCAAGCTCATCCATCGCTTCTTTTAACATGCTTTGTGCTTTTTCCCACATTTCATCATCATCGAAGTATTTCTCTGTATCTGCTGGGTCGCGGTAAGATAAACGGAATGAATAATCATTTAAATCGAAATCTTTATAAACCTCTAAAATTAACTGCACCACTTTTTGGAATTCTGCTTTAATTTGGTCAGGACGAACAAAGATATGGGCATCGTTTAAAGTCATACCACGTACACGTTGTAGGCCAGAAACAGCTCCTGACATTTCATAACGGTGCATTGTACCAAGCTCTGCAATACGCAATGGCAGATTACGATATGAATGCATGCTATTTTTGTACACCATCATATGGTGAGGACAGTTCATTGGTCGCATAATTAATGTTTCATTGTCCATCTCCATTGGTGGGAAAATAGAATCTTGATAGTGATCCCAGTGACCAGAAGTTTGATAAAGCTCTTTTGAACCTAATACTGGTGTATAAACATGCTTATAGCCAAGTGATAATTCTTTATCGACAATATAACGTTCAATGACACGACGAATTGTTGCACCATTTGGCAACCAAAGTGGTAAACCTTGACCTACCTTTTGAGAAGTTGTGAACAGGTCTAATTCTTTCCCAATTTTACGGTGATCACGCTCTTTTGCTTCTTCAAGCATTTGTAGGTGGTGTTTTAATTCCTCTTTTTTGAAGAACGCTGTCCCATAAATACGTTGAAGCATTTTATTATCAGAGTTCCCTCTCCAATAAGCGCCCGCTAAAGATAGAAGTTTGAATTCACGAAGCTTACCAGTGGCTGGTACGTGAATACCACGGCAAAGGTCGAAAAATTCCCCTTGATAATAAATAGAAACTTGCTCATCTTCAGGAATGGCTTCCAGTAATTCTAACTTATATTCGTCGCCAATTTCCTCATAGATTGCTTGAGCCTCAGCACGGCTTACATTTTTGCGTTCTATTTCTAGGTTTTCAGCAATAATTTTTTTCATTTCTTTTTCAATGGCTGGTAAGTCTTCAGCAGTGATTGGTGTAGGTGCATCAATATCATAATAGAAGCCTCCTTCAATCACTGGACCAATACCAAGCTTCACCTCTGGGAATAGACGTTTAATCGCTTGCGCAGTTAAGTGAGCTGTTGAATGTCGTAAAATCTCAAGAGCTTCCTTATCATCTTGTGTAATGATAGCAATTGTTGCATCCTCTTCAATTGGTGTTTTTAAATCCACTAATACACCATTAATTTTACCCGCATAAGCTTTTTTTCGTAGACCTGGGCTGATTGATAATGCTACGTCATCAGTTGACGTGCCTTTTGCAAATTCCTTTACAGCGCCATCTGGAAAAGTTAATTTAATCATTTCTGACATTTTGTTTGCACTCCTTGCAGTTTTGTTATGATGCATGATGAAGTTTCGGAAACTAAAAAAGCCCCGTCCCTCACAAAAGGGACGAAGCATATGCTCGTGGTTCCACCCTTCTTCCTTCCGACGTTTCATAGTCAGACGAAGCTCAAGGCTAGCTAACGGGCTAGGGACCGGCGAAAGATTATCCCTTTCGCTGCTCAGTAGGTAGTAAATAATATGTTCTAACTAGGAAGCTTGCAGCCAATGACTTCCCTCTCTAAAAAGTTGATACACAAAATTCTTATCCTCATCAATGCATTTTATTAATTATTATATGTGACAGTATACGCTCGATTGTCGTAAAATGCAACTGGCAATGTTACATCCGTCGATTTTTGCCACGCATTTCAATCGGCTCCGTTAAGGCCTTAATACGTTCCATAATCCGTCCTGCTTTAACTACTTCGATATCACCTTTTTGTGATTGTGCTAAATGATGTTCCAATTCATCATAATTAAAATTAGAAGTGATAAAAGTTGGTAATTGCTCAGCCATACGATAATGGAATATAGTTCCCAAAATTTCATCCCTCGTCCAAGTGGTCATCGTTTCGGCTCCTAGGTCATCAAGCATCAGCACAGGTGCCTTTTTCACATAGTCTATTTTTTCATTCAATGTATTATCACCAATGGCATTTTTCATTTCTCGTAAAAATTCTGGCACAAAAACGACTACTGAACGTATTTTGATAGCAGCTAATTCATTAGCCAAGGCACCCAATACAAAGGATTTCCCTACACCAAACTTTCCGTATAAATAATAGCCCTTTGCAGGGAGCTTCCCTGATTCCACAGTAGCCTTGACAAATTGTGCCGCTTTTTGCGCAATCATAACGCGAGATTCGTCGTCAATCATTAAATCTTGAATGGTTGCTTGAAGAACATCTTTGGGCATATGCATACTCGCAATCATATTGGCTACATCCCTGCGCTCATCCTCACGTATTTTTTGCTCACAACGCACATAATCCATTTCAACAGTATTTCGAACGACACGTAAAGTTGGAATAAAACCTTTTAAATAGTTTGTACAATGATCTGTATTGTCACAGCCACAGCAAACAGTAGATTGACTTATAAACTCATGAAGCTTCGGTAAATTACGCTCAATGGAATCATAGCTTAACTCATTTGCATGCGCTGCTAAAAAATCTTGCACACGAGGGTTTTCTAAAATTTCTCGACGCATCGCTTCGTAACGCTCTTGAAATGATGGTACATTAACTGCTCTTTTTAATGGTCCATTAATTTGTTCGATTGTCGTTCACCCTCCTATTTATCACTTTTCCCTAGCATTTCTAATATTTTTTTTCGCTCTTTTTCAAAATCCATCGTGCTTGAGGTGCTTTCCTCCTGCTGCTCATTACGCTTGTAAAACCATTCAGGTACCTTCTCTTCTCGTTGCTTTCCTGAACGTCCTTTGACATTTTGACTGCTTTTACTCGGTGTCTGGGGTTTATTTTTCCAAGTAGTGTATTTATCATGCTCCTGACGCGCAAGCTCCATTGCTTCCTTAGCAGTTTGAATATTTTTGCGAACCCAATGATCTGCAATTGTCTCTACATACTTTTTAGGTAGCTTCATATCCGTAGTAAGCATTACATATTCTAAAAGAGCATTGACAACTCCTACTGGCATGCCATGCTGAACAATTAAACTTTCAGCAAGTTGGACAGAGGTTTGTAGAGGCTCTTTACCGTTATTAATATCTCGTAGCACTTGAATAGGAGGTGTGGTTTCTAGGTATTGCTGTAGCTCCTGATCCTTTGTTTTATGTCCTGCTCCTTCTACAGGGGCTGGCTCATTTACTCGCATCAATTTTGGTGGCTCTTTTGAGACCGTTAGCTTATAAAAATCAGCCGCAGCCTTACGAAGCCGCTCCTGTGAAATGCCCACATCATCATCTAAAGCTAGAATCACTATTTTTTGCATATCTAGTGCAGTTAAATGATACAGGAATGCAAGCTTAGCAATTGTTTCACGAACATCTAATGTAAGTAAACTGGCAGGCACTAATTGCTCAGATAACCCTGCTTTAAGAAGCTCAAAATCAAACTGGTCAAAATAAAACGGATATATTTTTGACTGATTATCCTTGCTACTCTTACTAGCTTGTAAATCATCCGGAATATTTGAATTTACAGGCTTATAAACATCAATAAAAGCGCGAGATACGTCTTTAAATTCAGCATCTCTTGCAGGAGCTATAAAGCGCTGTCGCAGCCTCCGATAAGCTTGCTCTCCAATTTTACTAAATAAAAACATGGATAATAGCGGGTCTTTCATAAAACTATCTGCATCAAGTGGACGAATCAGTTCGTATAAAAAGCTTCGTTCTCCCGTATTTTCTTTCTTCCATGTACGTAATAGGCCAATCGCTTCAAGTGCTATTCGTGCCTCAAATATTTTACCAATCGGAAGCCCTAAAACATTCATTAAATAATAATGTGTCATTTGCTGACCTGGCATCTGCTCAGCTTCTGCCCAAAGTGTTAAATAAAGGCTAATCGGCTCTGCCCCAGTTAATGGCTGATAAAATAATGTTACTAATTGACGTTCCTGTGTAGAAAGTGCATGAGGTAAACGAATGTCAAAAGAATCAGCAGGCTGTAATTCCTTATACAAATGTATCAACGACATTCACCCTCTCTGTATTACTTAAGATTTTTGCTCTGTCTGACGTTGAATAATATCTTTAATTTCTTCAATAAAGACATTGATGTCCTTAAATTGACGATAAACCGATGCAAAGCGTACATATGCTACCTCATCAATTTTCGCTAGGCGGTCCATTACCATTTCCCCAACATCCTCAGAGCGTACTTCTGAATTACCAATACGACGGAGGTCTTTTTCAATCGATAATACAAGTTGCTCAAGTACATCTAGGGCAACTGGACGTTTTTCACAAGCACGAATAAGCCCACGAAGTACCTTTTCACGACTAAACTCCTCACGTGAACCTTCTTTTTTTACAACAACAAGTGGTGTCTCTTCAATTTTTTCAAACGTTGTAAAGCGAAAGCCACATGACTCACATTCACGACGTCTTCGAATTTCTTTATTATCATCTACTGGCCTCGAATCCACTACACGCGTTCCGTTAAATTGGCAAGATGGACATCTCATATCTTTACTCTCCTGATTTCACAACAATTTAATATTCCTATTATAACAAATTTCCCACATGTAAGAAAAGCGCATTCACACTAGTGTGCTCATGATAAACCCTGAAAGCAGAAAGTACAAGTATAGATGGCAACAATTTTTCAAGTAAATTCCCTTAAAAAGCTAATGTAAGAAACTATTACTCTAACAAAAAAGCACATTGAAATCCTGGTGATTTCAATGTGCTTGGTATAATAATTAGGCGTTAACTGTTTCTAAAGCGTTTGCCACTTTTTTCACAAGATCTACTACACGTGCAGAATAACCCCATTCATTGTCGTACCATGCAAGTACTTTTACTTTGCGGCTACCCATTACCATTGTCGAAAGTCCATCAACTGTAGAAGAGTAAGTTGTTGTATTGTAATCAGAAGATACTAGAGGCTCAACTGAGAAGTTTAAAATTCCTTTCATTGGTCCTTCAGTAGCAGCCTTCACAAATGCAGCATTAACAGAATCTACTGTTACATCTGTGTTTAAATCCACTACAAGGTCCACTAAAGATACGTTTGGTGTTGGAACACGAAGTGACATACCATGAATTTTTCCTTCTAATTCTGGTAATACCAACTTTAATGCTTTTGCAGCGCCTGTAGATGTTGGAATGATTGACTGCGCACAACCACGTGCACGACGTAAATCTTTATGTGGATTATCTAGGTTCTTTTGATCATTTGTATAGGCATGAACAGTTGTCATTAAGCCATTATCGATGCCAAATGTGTCATTTAATACTTTCGCAACTGGTGCTAAGCAATTTGTAGTACAAGATGCATTTGAAATAACATCATGTTTTGCAATATCAAGTTTATCGTCATTTACACCTAAAACAATGGTTACGTCCTCGTTTTTACCTGGTGCTGTTAAGATTACTTTCTTTGCACCTGCATCTAGGTGCATCGCTGCTTTTTCACGATCATTAAATTTACCAGTTGCTTCGATAACAATATCTACACCCATTGTAGCCCATGGTAATTTTAAAGGGTCACGCTCGCTAATAATTTGAACACGTTTACCATTTACAATTAAAGCATCGCCTGCTGGTTCAACCGTACCTTCAAATGTTCCGTGATTTGTGTCATACTTAATCAAATGTGCTAACGTTTCTGCTGGATAGCTCGCGTTAATAGCCACAATATTTAAACCCTCTTGTACGATCGCTTGGCGGAAAACCATACGTCCGATACGTCCGAAACCATTAATAGCAATTGATACTGTCATTTATAAAATCCTCCTGTGAGTACATACTCAGATTAATTATATACTTTATGGTGATTAGTATAACACAATTTTAAAAAAGATGAACATTATATACTCATAATATTAAAGTTCTTATTTTCTGAAAAATAATTTTGTCAAATTTTATCCCTATTATGGCGTAAGCAAACATAAAAAATGCGTAGTAAGATATGCTTACTACGCATCAGGCAATGAAAAAATGTCTTTATTTACAGGATTTTAATTAGCATCTAAAACATCCCATTTTGTAAGAATTTTTTTCAACTGCTCCTCTGTTTGTCCTAAATTTTCATTATTGTAAATAACTGCATGTGCTCCCTTTTCCTTCACTGACATCGGGAGCTGTGAATGCATTCGCGCTAATGCATCCTCCTTCGACAAATTGTTGCGCTCCATTAAGCGGCGAAGCTGGACTTCCTCGCTCACAGAAACCACAATGATTCGCTCAACGAAATGCTGTAGCTTACTTTCAAATAGGAGTGGGATATCCATTACGACATGCTTGTTGCCAGCCTCTAAATAGGCATCGCGCTGGCGCAGCATTTCCTGACGAATAGCTGGATGCATAATATCATTTAAAATTTTGCGCTTTGCAGGCTCATGGAAAATAATATCGCCAAGTTTAGCACGATTTAAAGTGCCATTTTCCAGCAGAATATCTTGTCCAAATTGCTCAGCGATTAATGCTAGTGTTTCCGTTCCTGGTTCCACAACATCGCGCGCTACTATATCTGCATCGACAATTGGCAAACCAAGAGCTGTTATCATTTTCGCAACGGTACTTTTTCCACTCGCAATACTTCCTGTTAATCCGATAATCATCGCTTATTCCCCTTTAATGTTGACAATTTGGGCAAAAGACAGACGTGCGCCCACCAATTGTCATTTGGCTCGTTGCCGTATCACACACTGGACACATCTTTTTCCCATACATCTGAAGTCGATTTTGCATGCTTCCAGCCTCACCATTAATATTACGATAATCTGAAATCGTTGAACCTCCTGCGTTAATGCTTTGACGTAAAACAGTAACAATCGCTTCAAATAGTGCACGTTTACGCTTTTCACTAATACGGTTCATTTTGCGAGCTGGGTGAATTTTTTGAGCAAATAATGCCTCAGTTGCATAAATATTGCCACAACCCGAAATTACCTGTCCATCCATAATAACTTCCTTCACGGATTTATTCTCATATTTTGGAAATTTTGATTGAGCAATAAAATAATCACAAGCTATTTCATCGAATGGCTCTGGTGCCATTTTTGTTAACGGTGTATGGTCTTCAATTTTTTCTAAAAAACGAAGTTCACCAAAACGGCGAATGTCTGAATAAATTAAAAAACCGCCATCTGACATTTTGAAAGTAGCATGTATATGCTTTTGAAATTTTGCTTCATTGATTTCCTCTGGCGAATTTACCACAAACCATGCACCTGTCATCCCTAAATGACTAACAAGCACATAGGGAACATTCTCTTTACGCATATGAAAAAAGATATACTTTGCACGTCTCTCGATTTTTGTAATGGTCATTTGGGTTAAGGACATTTCAAAGGCATCAGGCTCAGCTTGCTTGACAATACATTGTTTTCCTTCCCCAAAGGAAAAACGAATGACCTCAGAAAGCTGCACCTGTTGGATTGTCCGTCCCTCCATTTTAGGCTTTAATGCCTGGACGACACCTTCAACCTCTGGTAATTCAGGCATTTAAATCCCTCCTTATTTTGCTTCGTACCAAGTTGCTCCATGATTGAAGTCCACTTTTAACGGTACGGTAAGCTCTATGGCATGCTCCATAACCTCGGGAACAATTTTTTCAAGCAATGCAACCTCTTCCTTAGGCGCTTCAAAAATTAATTCATCATGCACTTGTAAAAGAAGCTTTGCCTGCATATTCTCTTTTTTCAAGCGAGCATCCATATCAATCATTGCTTTTTTAATAATATCTGCAGCGCTTCCCTGAATAGGTGTATTCATGGCAGTGCGCTCTGCAAAGCTACGTATATTGAAGTTGGAGCTTGTTATATCAGGTAAATATCGACGTCTATTTAAAATCGTAGTGACATAACCATTAAATTTCGCATCCTGCACAATATCATCCATATACTGTTTTACACCTGGAAAACTTGCGAAATATTTTTCAATAAATGTTGCTGCTTCCTTACGAGTAATATCTAAGTTTTGTGATAAACCGTAATCACTAATTCCATAGACAATTCCAAAGTTAACTGCCTTTGCTGCACGACGCATATTACTATCAACCTCATCAGCTGATACATGGAAGACATCCATTGCTGTACGTGTATGAACGTCCATCCCTTCACGGAAGGCCTCTACAAGGTTTTTATCTTCTGACATATGTGCCAGAACGCGTAATTCGATTTGTGAGTAGTCAGCAGAAAACAGTATCCAGCCCTCTTTTGATGGGACAAATGCTTGACGGATTTTGCGTCCCTCCTCTAAACGAATAGGAATGTTTTGCAAATTTGGATCCGTAGAGCTTAGACGTCCTGTAGCCGTTAATGCTTGCTGGAAACGGGTATGCACCTTGCCGTCCTCGTTATGAATTTCTTTAAGCAAGCCTTCAATATAGGTTGATTGTAATTTACCTAACTGACGATATAAAAGAATATGCTCAATAATCGCATGCTCGGATTTTAATTTTTCTAACACATCTGCTGCCGTTGAGTAGCCTGTTTTTGTTTTTTTAATAACTGGCAGTCCAAGCTTATCAAATAAAATAACCCCTAATTGTTTTGGTGAATTAATATTAAAGGCTTCTCCAGCTTCCGCATAAATCTCTTGCTCAATAACAACTAATTTGTCATTCAATTCTTGTCCCATTTTCTCTAAAGTAGCACGGTTGACTGTAATTCCTTCACTTTCCATCTCGCCCAATATAGAAGCTAATGGGAGTTCTAGATTTTTATATAAATCATATTGTTCGTTTTCCTTTAGCAATGTCTCAAGCTTTGGCTGTACTGACCACACAGCAAAGGCTTTGCGGCTAGTATGCTCTGCTAGTGTATCAATAGCAGGTATAGCTCGTTTGGCACCCTTACCATAAACGGTCTCATTTGCCTGCACATCACGGTAGCCAAGTTCCTTCGCAAGTGTTGCTACATCATCTCCACTTAGCCCAGGATTATTGATATAAGAAGCAAGCAATAAATCAAACTCAACTCCTGCTAAACGAATCCCTGCACGTCTTAATGCCGCTTGGGCTGCCTTTGAATCTGACATATACTTTATTTTTGTCGCATCCTCTAGCCATAGACGAAGAACATCTGATTTAGCCACTCTATCAAAAGGTACGTAAATTGGTTTCGCTCCATCAGTTAGAGCTATGCCTAGTTGCTGACATGTGTGATAATGTTCGTCCGCCAGCTCCAAATGCACTGCCATAACATCCTTTAAGTGTTCTTGCTTTACTTCCTGCACAATTTCATAGTCAAATGGTGCTTGTTCTTCTTCTTGGACAGAAAAATCACTTTTTTCTAGCAGTGATTTAAAGCCAAGCTCACGCCAGACATTTATTAGCTCTTCTTCATTCGGACCATTATAAGCAAGATCAGTAAGTGCAACCTCTATCGGCGCATCCGTAAAAATGGTTGCAAGCTTTTTACTCATGATTGCCTGCTCTTCATTGGCTACTAATTTTTCTTTCATTTTCGAAGCCTTTAATGTATCCATCGCTTTATATAACGACTCTACTGAACCATGCTCTTTCAGCAATTTAACAGCCGTTTTTTCACCGACACCAGGTACACCAGGAATATTATCAGAAGCATCCCCCATTAGCCCTTTCATATCAATTATTTGCGATGGGGTTAAGCCATATTTTTCTTCAATATAAGCTGGTGTATTTTTCTCAATTTCAGTTATACCTTTTTTAGTAATGTACACAGTTACCTGCTCTGTGGCAAGCTGTGTTAAATCACGATCTCCAGAAACAATGATGACATCGATATCCTGTGATGAAGCTTCTTTTGCAAGTGTTCCAATTATATCATCCGCTTCATACAGTTCTAACTCGTACTGTTTAATACCGTATGCGTCAATGAGCTTACGTAAATAAGGGAATTGCTCAGATAATTCTGGCGGAGTCTTTTGTCGCCCACCTTTATATTCCGTAAAGGTTTCATGGCGGAATGTTGTTTTCCCAGCATCAAAAGCCACTAAGATTTTTGTTGGTTGTTCTTCCTCTAATATTCTTTGTAGCATTGTTGTAAAGCCGTATACAGCATTAGTATGAATGCCACTATCATTCGTCAACAATGGCAACGCAAAAAACGCGCGATACGCTAAACTATTACCGTCCAATAATAGTAATTTTTCCTTTGTCATGATTTTATCCTCCTGCGCTGTCTTCTACTTAATTGTAAAACGAAAACGTATGTTTGAAAATGCTTCTTCTTTCTACTTTATCGAGAAAACAGCCATTTTGCCAACAATAACAATGCATTTCACAAAAAAACCTTATGGGTCTCATTGTGCTATCTTAGTCCCTCAGGGTTACCATTCCTATCAAAAAAGCCAACCGCTCATGGCGATTGACTTTCTTACTTACTATCAAACGTTTGTGTTTTCCATTGTAAATGGTTCTTTCAAAAGGTTATGTTCAGGTTTACTTTCACGTTCAATGTGTATAAAGGTTGCAAATAATGGGACAATACCATCAATTCGAATGATTACACTATTTCCTGTACTGCTACTTACTGTTCCATACAGCGGGGTTAATGAGTCATTTATCATAAATATAAATTGCTCTCCCTCTGGTATCTCGATATTTGAAGAGAACGTGAGCCTTATATTCTCATTATCTATATAAGAGACCTCATTAATGATAAGCGGTTGTGGTTCTACAAGTGTCAGTTTTGCTGATATTGCTGGTACAAGCTCTGATGTTTGACCTGTCACAGGATTTGTATATGAAATGGCTTCATTTAATGGAATCGTTACTTGATTGTCAATGATTTGAATGTGATATTTATACTCCCTTAACATGGCAATAATTAATTCCTGCTCCTCAACAGTTAGAGGCTCTTGTTCAAGTTCGAATTCGTTCCTTAACAATTGTTCTATCGCTTCATATAATCTGCCCACAGTTACTTCTTCGATGTCTGGTATGCTCGTAATCTCTTTGCCATTTAACAGGCGTTGGATTGTTGCTATCTCTTTCAACCCATTAATTGGTTGTAAATTCATCAGCTTCTCTAATTTTTCTGCCATATGATGAATATCTGTTTGTGTGTTAGCTAGTAAAATATTCGTATTTGTTAAAGAAGCGACTCGCTGGTAACCCATTGGTCCTTGAGCTACTTTAGCTACCATTGCTTCAGCTTCAGTTATTGCTGCTTGCAGTGCGTCTGTTGCTTTTTTAGGTATCCATTGCTGTGCATGTGGAATATCAAAGCCATTTTCAGATATAGGGTGATCTCCATTTTGCACGGCTACAAGTCGTTCCTTCGCATTACTAATCATTTTTTTAAGGGTTGTCGTATCTACAGGTGTTGTTGTATTTCCTCCACCTGTGTTATTACCACCAGAACTACTTCCACTGTTACTACTTGAACCACTGTCTGTAGCCTCTGCAGGCATTGGGTTAAAAGGTGTTTGTTGGCCCTTCGCAGATATTAATGTTTTAATTTGCCCTTGACGAACATTTGTGAATATTGCAAGCAGCGCTTCTCTAGAAATATCTGTCATCATATTATGAATGCGGACATCAGGTCCAAGAGTGAAGGTTGAAACAGCAGGTGATGGTACAATGATATTACCAATATTTATTGTTCCATTAATTTGTAAAGCAGTCTTTAATAGATTTTTAAAATCTTCATTTTGTTGTTGCAGCTTTCTTGACTCTTCTTGTATCTGTCGTATTCTTTCTTCCACTTGTGTTGTTAGTTCGACTGAAGGGAATAATCCTGGCAAATTGGGTATTCCTGCTGGGTTATTACTAGATTGCTGCTGGTTTGATCGTACTCTTAGAGAAAGTAGCTCATTTTCTATCTGTTGCAATTTTTGTCTTAATAGAGCTAATTGATTATCTTGTATTGGTGTCCTTTTAACCTTTGTTAAATCATTAATCTGCTGTTGCAAGCCTACTGATTCAGTTGTTAAATCACTTATTTTAGTCAATATTGCTTTTTTCTCTTGCTCCTGCAATTGCTGCTGATCTCTTAAAAAGACTTGACTGGCTTCAAGCTGCTTTTGCATTCGCTGTAACCTAAATTCATATTCAGCACCAATCGTGACTGTTCCAATATCTGCATTTCCGCTTAATTGTGAGCCTTCAGGTGGCGATTCCCAATTAAGCAGCCCTATATTAGGTGCATTAATCTGTAAATTACTTCCCAAATGAGTTACGACTGGTAGTGATGAATCTGAGTTAATAAATGCAGTTCTTTTTACAAGAAGAGCTACAAATTCACTTCTAGTCATTTCAACCGTAATAGGGTTGTCATTAATAACGGCTACTTTGTTAAGTGATGCCGTTTTTGAAGCTTCACCTTCTTCTAGGTATAGCTCCCCTTTTACCTTTAGTTGATTCAGTGCTATAGAAGTTGTTCGCCCTAGGACACGAATATCCCCTGTGACAACCATATTTTTCAGCTCAACAAAATCTGCATGAACTACGATATTGCCTATAGAGGTATTGCCCCCATCCAGCACAACTTTTGCACCTTGCTGTCCAGATGTGTATAAATCAATCGCTAATACCTCACCGATTTCACCATTCACCACAATAACATCTAGCTGTGCATTTTCTAATGCAGCAGCGTTTTTAGCATTTAATATAGTCTTTGCATTTTTGCCAATTGGCCATTCTCGCCCCCCAATTGTAACCTTGTTGTTGTGAATGTGCTCCACTGTAACGGTCGCCCCTGCAATACCTGTATCTGTTGAAACTTGCTTTATGATCTGCTCAGCTCTTACAATAAATGAAGCAAGCTGTCCCCTTGTCACAAACTTGCCCCCACTAAATGTAGTGGCCGATGTTCCTTTTGTAATCCCATATTCAAATAGTGCTGTCACTGCCTGCTGATGTTCTGCCGACACATCTGTAAAGGGTATTGACACATTACCGGATGCAGTAAGCCCTAATGACTTCGTAATGACCTTTGCCATGTCGTTGCGTGTAATAGGATCATTTGGATTTAATGAGCTATCCATAAGACCTGCTGCTTGCAAAGCTACCCATTCTTGTTCATCACTAGCATCTAAATTGAGTATACCCGCAATGATTTTCGCTGTTTGCTTAAATGTGACAAACTCATTTGGCTTAAATGTGCCATCTGGGAAACCATGAATAATATTACGCTGTGCTAAATCCATAATGGCTGTATAATGACTATTTGCCTCTTGTACATCTGAAAAATTGGTCGTTGCTGCTTCTACAGTAGTGCTTATACCTGTTATTATAGTACTTACTCCAACCGCAGTAGTAGTCGCTACAATAAATAGCTTATTTTTTTTCATAATTTTCCTCCTAGCAAGATAGTAAAGGAATAGGCCATCCCCGTTATTACGTAGCATCTTCAAGTTACTCTGGCTAGCATTTATTTTTTTAAGTTGGTGAATAAAATCTTTTTATAATAAAGTGGCGGCTTTTTTCCTATTTAATTCTATAAGTTGTGCATTAGACTCAGAGATTTGATGAAAAACCTCCCTCTCCGTCATTCCCTCATAAACTTTTTAAGGTTATATACAATTGGAAAATCCTCATCATCATACATAATAAAGGTTAAATTTAGGTTAAAAAAATATAATTTCTTAAAATGAACGCTAATACTTGTGGCGCTATTCGACAGCAATTTTTTGTCATAGCATAATTCCCTTCATTAGCTCTGGTTGCACAGGATGATGAGTACTTAAAAACTTTCTCCTTTCGCTCTTTTATCCATTATCCATGTAATAATTACTTATAGCTGAAAGTAAATACTTCCTAAATGTACTATAGATAAAATGAAGACAATACTGATGAATGTTAATATTTCACTTTGAGCGCTGACATTAGAAAATAAGATTTGATGAAAACACCATGACCTCAATCTGTAGTCACTCATAATCAATTAAGCCCATAGCGTAATTTCGTCAGGATTTTTTCAAGCTCCCCCGAAAAGCTCCTGTTCAAAATACGTGACATCCAACAGAGGCTTTAGACCAACACAATGGAGCTAGTGTTTGTATGCCCTGCTGAATCAAGATAAATAAATGAAAAAAACTTTCATTCAAAAGAGACAATCCTTTGAATGAAAGTTCATTAATGCATGCTATTAATTTGATGTACGATAAAATATTTCTTCATAGATAATCGTTAAGATAAACGCATTCATAAAAGCAAACACTAAAAATAAGGGCATCCCACCCAATTGTGGCTGTGTCAGCTCTTTACTAAATACCATCACCATACTAATTTGTGCTAAAAAGAAAATAAAACCAATACCAACTTGCCAAATAGGACGCTTGACCTTGCGTTTTTCATACCAAAATATTCTTTTACATATTTTGCGGACATCCTCAGCAATAATTAAACTTACTAAAAACAAAATGACAAAAAATACTGGTATATGATAAACACTTTTCGTTATCCATTCAAAATCTGATAGACGGAAGAAAAGTGTAAGCAACGATGCAATACTACTGGCTATACCTAAATTTTGTAGCCAGGTACTAATTTGTAATTTCACAGCTATTACCCCCATTTTTTCATTCTAAACATCATTATTCTATCAGATTATAGTAATCTACGATATAGAAATTTATAAATTTCTATTATTTACTTACTATACAAATTAATAATAATAAAATTTTATAAGTTTACACATTATTAAAAACAGAAAAGTCGCCATACCAAACTGGTAGGCGACTTCTTATTTTAACCCCTGCAAGGATTACAGAATTATTTGATATAGCCAGATAATACCTTTGCATACGGTGAAGTAGATGGCAAAATAATAACCGTATCTTCACCGATCGTTTTCTTATAGGATTCTAATGTACGATAAAGTGAATAGAATTCAGGATCTTGCGAAAATGACTTATTATAGATTTTCGCTGCCTCCGCCTCTCCTTCTGCTTGAATTAACGCGGCATCCTTTTTAGCTTTTGCTAGCATTTCTTGCACTTTCTTATCTGTTTGAGCTTCAATACGGCGCTTCCCTGCATCACCTTCTGATAGGTATTTTTGAGCGATTGATTCACGATCTGAAATCATATTTGTAAATACGGCTTGCTCATTTTCTGTTGGCAAATCAATACGACGGATTCGAACATCTACAACCTCTATGCCATATTTATCTTTTGCAAGCAATTCATTCACACGTTCAGTAACTTGGTCATTAATACTTCCACGAGAAGAATTTTCATCATTAATAATTTGTGTATATTCTATTCGTCCAAGCTCAGAGCGAATAACAGAATAGATAAATTCCTCCATACGAGACTCTACTTTTTCAATAGTACCTGCATTTGAAATTAATAACTTTGGATCTGTAATACGCCATACCGCATAATTATCAATAATAATTCTCTTTTTATCCTTTGTATTAATTTCCTCTTCTGATATTTCATAAGTCATTTGGTTTTTTGGTAATCTCGTTACACTTTGAATAAATGGAACCTTCATTTTAAGACCAGGCTCACGTTCAAATTTCACCACTTCCCCAAACTGCCTTACTACAGCATACTCTGATTCTTTTACAATATAGATATTTGCAAATAAAATAATGGCAATGGCAAAAACGGCTGTTAAGGTTACAGTAATAGAAATATATTTCTTTGGATTCATCGGACCCTTCTTCGACATCTTGATTACATTATCCTCCGAGTTTCCTTCCTTTGGAGTAGTATTTTTGGATTTGCCCGATAAAAAATTTAAGAATTTTTCAAGATCCTTATTTTTTTGATCCATTAGTTACCACTCCCTTCTTTTTTCTCTTCTTGTTTCTGCTCTTGCTTCTGTTCTATGGGTTGTAGTGCTTGAAGAGGTAAGTATTTCATTGTGCTGCCATCATCATTCATAATGTAAATTTGTGCTTTTGGTAACACATTCTCAAGTGTTTCTAAGATTAAACGCTCACGTGTAATTTGCTGATTTCCTTTATATTGCTCATACATTTTATTAAAGACAGCTACATCCCCTTGAGCCTGCTCGATACGGGCAGTTTTTTCTCCCTGTGCCTTCGAAATAATGGCGTCTTTTTCACCTTCAGCCTCATTTGTACGTTGATTTTCATATTTTTCTGCCTGATTGATTTTTGTATTTTTCATTTCACGTGCATCTGTTACTGCTGTAAAAGCCGCACGTACATCAGCATTTGGTAATTCCACATCCTGTAATTTAACACCCAAAATACTTATCCCAATATCATATTTTTCAATTAGAGAAACAAGTAATGTTCTTGTATTTGCCTCTATGTCTGCTTTTCCCTCTGTTAACGCGGCATCGATTTTGGAGCTTCCAATAATAGATCGAATTGCACTCGATGTAGCGCTATGTAAAATCTCTTCTGGGTTTTGTGCATTAAATAAGAATTTGTTCGGTTCTGTAATCTTCCATTGAACGACAAGGTCTGTTAATACAATATGTTCGTCTCCTGTAATCATTTTCGTTTCAGCATCATAAGCTTCTAATTCACCTTTTTTATTTTGCTTATAGCCAAACTGTAAACTAAATGTTTCCTTTGATAAAACCTCAACCGATTGGACTGGCCAAGGTAATTTAAAATGTAAGCCTGGTTCTGTTACTGTATCATCGGCACGACCGAATGTTATAACAACTGCTTGCTCTGATTCATCTACTGTGTACCAAGATGTAAATACAGCAATAAGTGCAACAATGCCGAAAATTCCAAGACCCACCATCATTAGTGTCCTTTTCACACTCATGTTTGTTCCTCCCTTATGCTTAGTACTATTGTATACGGAACACTTTTTAAAAGGTTTCAAAATATTTTAATAAACTAATATTTTATTGTAGGCAGTTTGACATATATCCTGCTTCATCCAATTTTGAGTTTGACTCTAGCTTGTTTGTAACCAAGAGTCCTTGGGCATTCACCTCCATCTTAAACAAAAAATCCTGTCACCATTTAAGGCAACAGGATATTAACAACTAGATGTTCAAATGCTGGGAACAATGTTGTAGAAAGCACGATGCTAATTAAGGCTGCTACAATCATCGCAAGGCTGGCAAAGGTTCCTTCGAGTTCACCAAATTCAAAGGCTTTAGAGGTACCTGTACCATGAGCTCCCATTCCTAACATTAAACCTCTAGATGAGGGTCTATGAAAGCGAAAAACTTTTATGATTAACGGAGCAAGTAGACTTCCTAATATTCCCGTTGTCATCACAAAAACGGCAGTCAAGGTAGGAGAGCCACCTATCATATTAGAAATATCCATCGCAATTGGTGTAGTGACTGAGCGTGGTACTAGGCTATGAACAAGCTCATTATTTAGGCCAACAACTAATGCCATAATAAATGAGGATATAATAGCGACGGCTGAACCAACTGCGATGCTAAGAAATATTTCAAGAGCATGCTTTTTTAATAAATTAAAATTTTTATAAATTGGAACAGCAAATGCAACTGTTGCTGGTCCTAATAAATTGGATAAAATATTTGCTCCTGTATTATAGGATTGATAGGAAGTACCTGTTAATAATAATAGTAAAATTATTATTATTGGTGTGACAAGCATGGGCGTAAGCCACTCTTTTTTATATTTAACATAAACCATTTTACATGCGTAAAAAATAGCAACTGTCCCTGCTAAGCTTGCTATAGCTATGAAATAACTCATGCGGCATCACCCTTCTTTCGTTGCTCTAGCCACTGTGCAGTAAGGCCTGTTATAAACATCACAACAATAGCACTCACAACAATCACAAGTACAACCTTCACACCCTGCACACCGAACAGTGAATCATAATCAATTATGCCAATTGCAGATGGTATGAAAAATAACAATAGCTCACTTAGCAATAATCCTGCTCCTAACTCAATCCATTCAAGCTTAATCATATGAAACTGCAAAAGTAAAAATAATAAAACTAGTCCAATTATGCTACCTGGAATCGGCAAGTGAAGTAGACGTGCAATACTATTTCCAACAAATAATAGTATATAAAGATAGCCGATTTGCACGATACTTTTGACGATTTTCATGGTCATCCTTCTTTCAATTTTGTCCTGCTTCTAAGGAAAACACAGTGAAAATCATACTTTATCTTTTAATAGCTATATTCATTTCACTGTCCATAAAAGCCCAATTAATTAGTTCAACTAAACATTGAAATTGTCAGTTAAACTTTATGCTACTATACTTTACACCTATTTTCGTCTAGTGTAAAACAGAAAAGAATCTATCACCAAAAAATTTGGCAATAGATTCTTCTATGGCGATTATAAAGCAGCCATTAACATGTAATAAATGATACATGATTTATTTACAGACTTGTCGATTATATAGGGGGTTTCTACTAAATAAGTATAAGCTCCCTTTGTGAATGTTACATGTTGCTTTTGTAAAGAGATTGTTAATTCTTCGGAATCATGACAATCATCTTAGTTCCAACACCAACTTCACTTTCTACCTGAATACGCCCATGATGCGCCTCTACTAAATGCTTCACAATAGCGAGCCCTAAGCCTGTCCCTCCAGAGTTTCGACTTCGGGCACGATCCACACGATAAAATCGTTCAAAGACACGAGCAATTTCGTGCTTTTCGATTCCAATTCCCTGATCCTCTATTTCAATAATTCCATACTTTTCATTTTCCTTTAAACGGATTGATACAGTTGTATTTTCTGGGGAATACGTAATCGCATTCGTGATTAAATTTGTTACGATTTGGATGATTCGATTGGCATCTCCCATCACTTCAACATCGCGTTCGATATCCACCCGGAAGCTCATATTTTTTTCATCTAAACGGGGCCCTGTTAATTCTGCACCTCGAATAAGTACGTCCTGCAAGCCCATTGGCATAATATTCACGGTAAAACCATGCTGTTCAATTTTCGATAGTTCCAATAAATCCTGAATTAACATTTGTAGTCGATTACTTTCTTTATAAATAATCTCTAAAAAGGATAGTAACATCTTCTCATCCTTATAGGCACCATCCAATAAAGTTTCTGAAAAACCTTTAATCGAGGTAATTGGTGTACGTAATTCATGGGAGACGTTTGCCACAAAGTCCTTTCGAATTTGTTCCAAACGGACAAGCTCTGTAATATCATGCATAACAATAACAACACCAAGCCAGCGACCATGATCTCCAATAACAGGAGCCCCATACACTTCCTTATTATATAGTTCCTGTTGTACTTCCATTTTAATTTGCTGTCGATAAGGCATTTCTGTTAGAAAGACATGGTCGATAAATTGCTCAAGTGATTTAGGTAAGCCTATTGTACGAAAGACCTTTCCTTGAACATCGCCAATTTGCATGCCAAAACGCTCTAAGAATACACGATTTACAATCGATATATTGCCTTCACGTCCAATCATCATAAGTGAGCTTCCCATGTTCTCAATTAACGTTTTTAGCCGTTCCTCTTCTACTTCACGTATCGTCGTAATGTCCTGTAAATTACGCGCTAAAATATTAATAGAATGGCTTAATGGCATCATGCGTTCCTGCTCGTTCTCATGGGCACGAGCACGGTAATTCCCTTTAGCGAGCTCTAGCGCTGTTTCGGTTACATTATCGATTGGTGCAGTGAAATTTCGAATCATATAACGACTGACAATTGCAATCAAAATTAGTGCTATAGTAAAAAGAATAACGAGAACCACATATAAACGAGCGCGAACACTCAATAAAATTTTATGCTGTTCCCCTGCATTTTGGACTCTATTGATAGCCTCCCTATCTTCCTTCGAGAGTTCAATTTTTCGTTCATCTAGTACTTGATTGATGAATTCTTGCTTCTCCAAGCTCGCCTGTTCCTCATACTGCTCTATATAAACAGGAAAAAGCTGACCTATTACAATCATTAGGACAGCTAGTATTGTTCCGAGTAAAAGCATGAATGTCAAGAATAAGCGGTTACTCATTGATTTCATGTTGTCTTCGGCTCCTCGAATTTATAGCCAAGACCACGAATGGTTTTGATAAACATTGGTTTTCGGCTATTTTCCTCAATTTTATCTCGAAGGTGACTGATGTGTACATCCACAATTCTTGTATCACCAGCAAAGTCATATTTCCATACAGCACTTAATAGCTGGTCACGTGTTAAAACACGATTTTTATTTTCAAGCAAATAAATCAATAACTCAAATTCCTTTGGTGTAAATTCCAATGCTTCATCCTGTAAAAATACTTCAAAACGCTCAGGAAAGACACGTAATTGTCCAAATTCATACATTTTCTCTTGAGGTTCATCTTTATTGTCTAATACAACATTTTGTGTGAAACGTCTTAACACAGCTTTCACTCGCGCCAATACCTCACGCGGGCTAAAAGGCTTCGTCATATAATCATCTGCTCCCAGCTCCAGACCAAGAACTTTATCGAATTCATCGTCCTTTGCGGTTAACATAATGATAGGTGTATTCATACGTTGTTGACGTATTTGTTTACATACCTCCATACCATCAAGCCTTGGAAGCATTAAGTCTAAAAGAATTAAATCCGGCTGTAAGTCAATTGCTTTATCCAATCCTTCTTGCCCATCTGCAGCTGTTTCTACAACATAGCCTGCCTGTTCTAAATTATATTTCAATAATGTCGCAATAGAAAATTCATCTTCTACAACTAAAATCGTTTTTGTCATTAATAATGCCTCCGTTAGTGATTTGAAACCCCCATTTCAAATCTTAAAACGTCTATAGCGCAAGTGGCGGTGTCACCAATAAGGTTCCTTCAATCACAAGCTGCTTTTGCTCATTATAGGAGTGGACAGATACAGTAATTATATTTTGGAGTTTATTTACTTCTGTTACCTCTAAAAGCGTATCAAATAATTCATAATGATAGAGAGGTCCTAAATATTTTAAATGTTGCTCAATAATTCGTGCACCTGGTCCAGGAATATACTTTGACACAGCTGACGTAATGATACCATTTAACATAATTGTAGGTACGATTGGCTTTTGAAAAGGCGTCATCGCAGCATAATCATGTTGAATATAAAGCGGATTACTATCATTCGTAAGGCCTAAATAAAGCAGTAAATCCTTATCCTCTATCTTTTCAGTAATATGAATCTTCTCGCCAACTGTAATTTCATCTATTGTGAGACCAAGCTTACTGTTTTTTTGAAGCAAAGATACGCCAACCCCTTTTCCATCATACTACCTTCATAGTATCAATTTTATTCTAAAAGTACAACGAAAAGCAGAATAACCATTTTATTGATAGGCATACGATATATNNATCTGAACAGTCTATTATTAAACAAAAAAATCGAGTAGGAATGATTCCCACTCGATTTCATAAGCTTTTTATTAAGCTAAAACTTTCATAACATTGCGGACTGCTTCTGCCGAATTATCTAAAGCCGCTTTTTCTTTGTCTGTTAAGTCCAGCTCAAAGATTTTTTCGATACCATTTGCACCTAGTAAAGTTGGAACACCTAAATACAAATCAGTGTAGCCATATTCGCCTTCTAAATATGCAATGGATGGTAAAATACGTTTTTGATCCTTAATAATTGCTTCAGCCATTTCAACAAGTGCTGCTGCTGGAGCATAGTATGCTGAGCCATTACCAAGTAAATTAACGATTTCTGCACCACCATTACGTGTTCGATTAACAATCTCTTCAAGACGATCAGCAGGAATTAATGTTTCTAATGGAATACCGCCAGCAAATGAATAGCGAGTAAGTGGTACCATTGTATCACCGTGGCCACCTAAAACAAAACCAGTAATGTCTTTC